>CAZOHX010000184.1:0-5775 GCA_964579315.1 uncultured Saprospiraceae bacterium | reverse complement strand
TTTTTCAAGAATTGTGATTTTTGTTATTCCTGCATACTTATTTTGCATATTTATTTTTTCTTAAATTTCTGTAATATTCTTTTTCTCTAATACTGCACAACACCCATATACCCACAATTGCCGATACATTTCTTAAGTCTATAAGTGTCATTTATTATTTTCATCACCCAATATACGACTTTCCAATAACTAATCAATAAGACCTATATAAATCCTTTCAAGTTATTACTCCAATTCTTCTCAAAAAACACAACAAAACTCTCATTACAAGTGGAAACAAAGAAATATTATCGCTTTTAACCGTTAATAACGGTCAATAACGGTTATAAATGGTACAGCAAAAAATCAAGATAAACAACAAAATCCCAAAAATCTAATAAACCGCCTTAGCAATTCGAGCAATGGTATCCGAATCTCCCATAGTATAAAAATGAATGCTAGGTACGCCAAAAGCTTTTAAAGATTTGGCTTGTTCGATGCACCACTCAATACCGATTTCCTTTACAGCTTCGTCTGTTTTCGCTTTTCGTATTTCATTAACCAAAGCTTCAGGCAAAGACACATGAAAATACCGTGGCAAAGATGTAATCTGATATCTTTTAGTCAAAGGCTTAATCCCTGGAATAATTGGCACATCTATCCCGAGACTACGACATTGCTTTACGTATTCGAAATATACTTGATTATCAAAAAACATCTGTGTGACTATATAATGTGCTCCAGCATCTATTTTATCTTTGGTAAATTGAAGATCACACTTTTTGTTTGGTGCTTCAAAATGCTTTTCGGGATAGCCCGCAATTCCTATGCAAAAGTCCGTTTTTTGCCCATTTATAATATGGTCATCCAAGTATTGCCCCTTATTCATATTGGTGATTTGAGTGACCAAATCAATGGCATAATCATGTCCGCCTTTCGTAGGAAAAAATTTCGTTTCAAACTTACGTGCATCTCCTCTTAGGGCAAGAATGTTATCTACATTTAAAAAATTTAAATCAATCAGTGTATTTTCGGTTTCTTCTTTTGTAAATCCACCACAAATCAAATGCGGAACGGTATCTACATTATATTTATGTGCAATAGATGCACAAATCCCTACTGTGCCAGGCCTTTTCCGAATAGATGTTTTTTCAAAATAACCACTCTCTTTTTTCTTATAAACAAATTCTTCTCTATGATAAGTCACATCAATAAATGGCGGCTTGAACTCCATCAATGGATCTAAATTTTTAAATATTGCATCCATGCTTCCTCCTTTTAGTGGAGGAAGTATTTCAAAAGAAATTAGGGTTTTGCCTTTCGCCTTTTTAAAATGATCGGTTACTTTCAAAGTATTTTAGTTTTAGATTGTACAAAGTTATGAAAAATATCATAGAAACAATTACATATTGAAAAGAACCATTTTCAATACTAATATGTTTCGTAAGTATGGGGCTTATACAAACCGAACGACAAAAAATACAAAAGAGCATACAAATCTCTTTGATTTTTGTATTAATTATTGGGATTATCCATCTGATTCAAGTTGGAACAGGCATAGATTTTGGCTATTTAGGAATTCATCCTAGACACTTTTCGGGCTTGATTGGCATCTTTTTGGCTCCCTTAATTCATGGCAGTTTTGCACATTTGTTTTCCAATATTTTTCCCTTATTTTTAACTTTAAGTGCCATTAATTATTTTTATCCACGGGTATCCACTAGAAGCTTTTTGATGATATATTTCATGACTGGACTTGCGGTCTGGCTGTTTGCACGAAATGTCTATCATATAGGTGCAAGTGGGATTGTCTATGGTTTGGTTTCGTTTTTATTTTGGAGTGGAATTTTTCGTAAAAGTTTAAAATCTGTCATTATCGCCTTGATCGTTATTGTCTTGTATAGTGGGTATATTACGGGAATCTTACCCAATCAGGAAGGTATTTCTTGGGAAAGTCATCTTATTGGTGGGCTAATCGGTATTTTTACGGCATATTATTTTAAAAATGAATTGGAAGAAGATGAAATGGAACAACTTGCTTATAAAAATAGGTCGCTAGATTCGGATCACTCTAAATCACCTTACTTTAATCCTGATGTTTTTAGTATCACAAAAATAGAGCGTGAAAATATGAGAAGGGAAGCTGAACGTGAAGCCCAAAGATTGAAGGAATTAGAAGACAGAGAAAAAGATGATGACGATGATGCTATTTGGTTTTATGATATCTCTTAAATAAAATATAATGAGTGCGTGACAAAATGTGGGAGATACAATTTTACTGTATAAGCTGAAAGTTAAAACATTAAACACTAAAATACACATGTCCACCTACTTTTGTATAAAGTATGACAAAAGTTCCACAACATAACCTGCCCCGCCTACGTTTTTCCCTCGAATAAGAAATAATTTGAAGCAGAGTCTTCAACAACTAGCTTTTATCTCAAAAAATCTTCAAATTTTTCCTTCTTCTTCGTTGAAAAACTCCAACGGGACTTGCTATGTTGTTCGTTCTGTGGATTTGCACTTTACCCCGAATTTTCATTCGGGGTTATTTTTAGTGAACCCCTTTCGGGGTTTTTGGTGGGGGGCGAAACACTTCAAGATCTTTACAGAAAGATGGGGTAATGCACTTGCCTAAGTACGCCTAACCAAAACAGGAAAGCCAGATGTCAAGGCGACCGAATTATGAATTTTAGTAAAAATGGGAATAAAAAGCGACAAGTGGATGGATACATATTTTCACCTACTTAACCCTACAACAAAATAGTCAAATCTCCCGCATACTCCTTCACCGTCCCATCAATAAACTCGACAAAAACCACGTAAACGTACACCCCAGGTTGCATGACCTTTCCGTCAAAATATCCATTCCAACCAAATTGAGTCTTATTTACAGGAAAATTTTCATTGTAAAACACTTCTTCACCCCAGCGATCATATATTGCCAAAGAAATGACCTTGTCCACCTTTTTGGTACCGTAAATTGTAAATTTATCATTGATACCATCTCCATTGGGTGTGATGGCATTTGGAAAATACACATCATAACTAATTTTCGTTTGAATCCGATGTTGATCTAGGAATAATTCACAACCATATTCATCTTTTGCAAATAAACTAAAAACATCAGTTTTTATCACTCTACTCTCCACATCTGGACAATTTTCACAAATCAGACTATCATTTTTATACCAATCATAGCTTGGATTTTCTAAATTGCTATTGCCATTCAAAATAACTGTTTCTCCATAGCAAACCGTATCAGGACCAATTATTTCTAAATCAACCGATTCATACGGAAAAAATAATCTCAAATCGACTATACTATCGCAACCATCCAATGATTTCATATTTTCAATTCCAAAAGGATTTTTTGCGGTATAAATATGTCCATTTACAAATAAGGAATCGTACCAACACAAGGTATCCACCACAAGATTGGAATCAATTTGATATAAAACGTGAACATCAATAATAGAATCGCAACCTATAAAAGACGCATTAGGCAAGGCAAATTGTCCATTGGGATTATCAATCGTAAAGATTTGATTTCCAAGCACTAAACTATCATTTAAATTACAAAAAACAGTATCAATAAAAGCGGTATCATTATAAAATTGAAGATTAATTTCGACAGTACTATCACATCCAAAAGCACTGCCGTTGACAAATATTTCCGTACCGATTGGATTACTTTCATCATAGATTGTTCCGTTGATTTCAATGGCATCATTGGGGCAAAAAACGGGATTGAGTACGGTAAATACTCCATCAAAAGTAAGATTTACGAAAGTCGTACTATCACAACCTTTGGAAGAGCCATTTTCTATAATTTCAATACCAGAAGTGTGATTTTCATTGTAAATCGTGCCATTTATTTCAACTTCATCTCCTTGGCAATAGCTATTTTCGTATTGTCCCGTTGGGGTATCCAAAAATATGATATTGACTTGTATCACACTATCGCATCCGCCTACAGCACCATTTGGAATGATCTCAGTTCCGCTTGGATTTGCAACATTGTAAACAGTTCCATTGATGGTAATTTCATCTTCATGACAGAGTTCTGTTTCAAAAATACTGGTAGAAACTGCCGTTGCGTCAAAGGTGATGTTGACGTTGATGATGCTATCGCATCCGCCAACGGCTCCGTTGGGGATGATGACTTGACCTGTGGGATTGGATTGGTTGAATGTGGTATTTTCTATGGTTATGGATTGACCAGGGCAGATAGTTTGAGTGAAATTTCCTGTTGGGTTATCAAAAGTTAGATTTACTACTACAACACTATCGCAGCCAGTAGATGCTGTTATGGGTAGATATTCTACTCCGTTTGGGTTATTTTGATTATAGATTGTTCCGTTTACTGTTATAGATTGTCCGTTACACAATGTCTGTTCTACTTTACCTATAGGTGGGTTGTAATTTACATTTGCGATGAAATTTGGTAAACCGACTAAGGAATGGTTTGGAAATAGATCTACAGCATCATGCTCAAAATTACAAGCATCCTGATATTCATCAGGATTATGAATTACACTTAGATATCGATGCGGATTACCTGCCTGTAATTCTGATACGTACATATCACCATATGGTGTAATTTGCATATCTCCAAAATAGTTAGGACTTGAGTTATACACTTGATATTTACTATTCTTGATTACTTCAGAATTACCGGCATTTAAATCAAATTGAAATAAGCTATGTATATTTCCTTGTCCAGTACTAACATATAAATATTTACCCAAAGGAGAAAAAACACATCTAGTAACTCCACCCAAATCATCTAAGACATACTTCATTGATAATATACCTGATGAGTTATCAAAATCAAAAATTTCAATTTTAGCATTTTGACCACCAGGATGTGGTCCAATACAATGCGATAACAATTTTCCATTCTGAGATACATTCAAATTTCCAGCTCCTTCCCAACTTTGACTTCCGTGTATAATAAAACTTCCTAACGATTGAATTATAGGAGAAGATACTCCATCTTGTGTTACTAGATAAACATAGAAATCCTTACTATTTATTTTATGGGTTATTACCCAATAATCTATTCCATTACAATGTTTTAATGCAGTTAATTTTTCAGAATTAGGTCGATATAATAGCATATTTTTTTTATCTGCTAATACACCACCATTTCCATTATCCAACGTCATGTCAATTTCATTGTAATAATATCCATTTACATCGCTTATATTGTCTGCAGTAAAAAGATAATATTTATGTGGGTGACCAGGACGTGGTACAATTACACTAGATTGAGAAGCAGAAAAATGTCCTTTTAGACCAGATCCATTTTGCATGACTTGATGGTTCCGATTCCATACGGTTATCCCATCAGAATAAAAAAGAAATTCTCCCGTTTCTTTATCAGAAATTGAGCTACAACCTTCTTTTGTATTTATTTTTCCTCCATTTAAAATAGTTGGGATATCTGTACTAAAATTCAACCCTGCTCTAGCACCAAAATACCAAGTATCCCACTCATGTTGTGCGTGAATTCCAATACTATATATCAAGGCAAATAAAATACATATTTTTCTCATTGGATCCTTTTCATATTGAAAACCTATACTAAACTTTGATTATTAGCTTAAATATAACACAAAATAATATCAAATCATTAAAAAATAGAATTTACAACAAAATAGTCAAATCCCTCGCATACTTCTACTAAATATTATAAAATCAAAAACAACAAAAAAGTACACATATCAGATAGATCAATATCAATATATTTTCATAAGAATTATAATCCTAAACAATTATTATCTTTATAAA
>CAZOHX010000183.1:0-5775 GCA_964579315.1 uncultured Saprospiraceae bacterium | reverse complement strand
ATTTGGCAAATACTATCCATTTTTTATTATCTTTGTGCCCTTAAAAAATAAATTTAAATTTATGAGAACTAAACTTTCCGAATTCAATTTCAATCTACCCGAAAAATTAATTGCTCAGTATCCCAATGATCATCGTGATGAGTCCCGACTCATGGTCGTTCATCGTAAATCTGGAAAAATTGAGCATAAAATTTTTAAGGATATGATTGACTATTTCAATGAAGATGATGTTCTTATTTTTAATAACACCAAAGTGTTTCCAGCAAGGCTTTATGGAAATAAAGAAAAAACTGGTGCTAAAATAGAAGTGTTTCTTCTTCGTGAATTAAATAAAGATATGTTCCTTTGGGATGTATTGGTAGATCCTGCTAGAAAAATTCGGGTCGGTAATAAACTCTTTTTTGAAAATGTAAAAATGGGAGTTTCTCTTACTGCTGAAGTAGTAGATAATACCACTTCACGAGGTAGAACAATCCGATTTTTGTTTGAAGGCTCAAATGAAGAATTCAGAACGATATTATCCATCTTGGGAAATACACCTCTTCCTAAATACATCAATAGAGAAGCAGAAGAAATAGATCGTGAGAGATATCAAACTATTTATGCCAAAGAGGTCGGTGCCGTTGCAGCACCTACTGCAGGTTTGCATTTTAGTAATCATTTAATGAAAAAATTAGAACTTAAAGGAATCAATTTCGCAGAGTTGACCTTGCACGTGGGATTGGGTACATTTAGATCTATTGATGTGGAAGATTTATCAAAGCATAAAATGGATGCAGAATATTATCACATTAATGAAGAAGCAAGTAGAATTGTAAATGCTGCTCATGATGCCAATAAAAATATTTGTACTATTGGTACTACATCTATGAGAGCTGTAGAATCTGCTGTTTCTGCCGATGCAAGGTTAAAACCATCTGAAGGATGGACCAATTCCTTTATTTTTCCACCGTATGAATTTTCTATTGCCAATAGAATGATTACAAATTTTCATTTACCAAAATCTAGTCTCTTAATTATGATTAGTGCTTTTGGAGGCAAAGAATTAATTAGAGAAGCTTATGCTCAAGCTATTAAAGAAAAATACAAATTTTTCTCTTATGGTGACAGTATGATGATTTTATAACTATATCAATTTATTTTTTTTAAAAAAATCGGTCTATTTTTTGCTAAATAAATTTGAAAGTTCAAATAGTTTTTTACTTTTGCGAAAAAGTTGTAACATTTGGAACTTTTTTTCGGTTATCATGTTGATAATCATGTATTGAAAAATACAATATTTATTCACAATTTTATTATTATTATACTATGTATTGGACTCTTGAACTTGCACATCACTTAGAAGATGCTCCGTGGCCTGCTACGAGAGATGAGTTGATTGATTATGCAATTCGATCAGGTGCCCCATTAGAAGTAATCGAAAACCTTCAGCAAATGGAAGATGAGGGGGAAGTTTATGAAAATATGGAAGAAATTTGGCCTGACTATCCCCGAAAAGATGATTTTCTTTTCAATGAAGATGAATATTAGATTAAATACTTTTTATTCTGTCATTTAGAATCTTAAGGTTTTAGATATTTTCAAAGAAAAAGTCTTGTAGTTTATACTACAAGACTTTTCTTTTTGTATAAGAATTTATTCTACTGATTATAACAAATTCGATTGCCTAATAAGATAACTTGAACAAGAAAATATAAAAATATTCACTCATATTCTAAACATCAATTTATGTTTTTTCGTATATGTTTAATATCTTGAAAAAGTATAGCTACCCACTCAAACTATTAACAATTTACAATCCAACAGATAATTTAATTACTTTTATGAAAAACTTATTAGAAATCTCTAAAATAGTGACCAAAAAGAAAGTGAAAAAAATAGAAATATTTGATGATCATTCTTTAAAACATAAAAACAGTAAATTTAATGAATTTTATAATGCTTTGCTCGACGGATCTTTCAAAAATGATCGAGATGCAGCATCTCTCTTATATAATTCTACTCCAACTTCCGATAAATATCGACAACTAAAATCTAGATTTAGAAAAAGATTGCTCAATACTCTTTTTTTCCTCGATGTAAATCTTCCTAGTGCATCCAATTATGAAAGAGCATATTTCTCTTGTAATAAAGATTGGACCTTAGTTCGTATCCTGCATTTTAACAAGGCTAAATTAACGGCTTCGTATCTCGCTAAAAAAATATTAACAACTTCCTTGAAATTTAAATTTGCAGATGTAATCGTGAATTGTTCAAGAATTTTGAGAGATTATGCTTCTGAAAAGGAAAATTATGTCGATTTTGAAATGTATAATGATTACATTCATACCTATTCTAAAATATTAAACGCTGAAATTCTATCTGAAGAATTAGCTCAAAAAGTGAAAAACATTCACCAACGTGCAGCATCAAATATTGGCGAATTTGAATCCGAAATATCAAAATATTGCTATGAATTAATTGATTTATCAGAAAAATATCAATCTCCTATCATATTTTTTAATACATCATTGGCTTGGGTCAATTACTATGACTTGATCAATGATTATGCAAATATGATCGAAATTTGCAATAGTGCACTTGATTATATCAATAACAATCCTGTTTATTTTCAAAATAGTAAACTGGCAACTTTTCAATTAAAGAAAATGTCTGCATATCTACATCTTAAAGATTGGAAAAATGGAAAACTAAATGCAGAAAGGTGTATCAATTCTTTCTCCAAAGGCAGTGAAACTTGGTTTTCTTTTATGCAAAACTATGCATTACTTGCATTTCACACAGAAAACTATATCAATGCAATTGCTATTCACAAAGAAGTTTTGGCTCAATCGAAATTTAAGAAACTCCCTATCATTGAAAAAGAAAAATGGAATATTATTGGCATTTATCTCAATTATATTATTGAGTCTTTAGGAGATGACTTTACCATTTTAAAAACTCAAAGCAACACTAAATTTAAACTTCAACAATTTCTTGCGAATCCTATTTTACATCCTCCTTCGCAAAGAGTATTGACAGTACACGTGATTGTAGCTCAAATTCTATTTCTAATAGAGAAAAAACGTTTCCAAGGGGTTACGGAAAGAATAGAACGACTCAAAAATTATAGCACTAGACAATTCAAAAAAGATGAATATTATCGTATAAACCAATTTATTCGTCTTCTTCAACAATTAAAAAAAGCAAATTACAATCCTTCTAACTTATCCAATATAGAAAAATATCTAGTCAATCTAAATGCTCAGCCATTTAATGATAAGGGTAAATTGTATCAATTCGAAATTGTCCCCTTTGAAGATCTTTGGAATATGATTTTAGTTCGTCTAAATAATTCTTCTTCTACTGGACATTATAGGTAAAATCGGTTCAATCTAATATAGTCGTTTGTTGGAAAATTCCATTTAAATCGCACTACCATATTACGGAATAAATTTCATCAGACTCCAAATTCAAGTCCAATGAAATTTATTTCGTTGATTCAAAAAGAGCTAACCGATTTTTGAATGAAATTCATAATTCCTTTCGCACAAGTATAGTTTCTATTATAAATTATTTAATTTTGCTATCAAAATATAAATTTGAAAAAATTAATAATTGCAATTGATGGACATTCATCTTGTGGTAAAAGTTCTCTTGCCAAGGATTTGAGTAAAGTATTAGGATATAAATATGTAGATACTGGTGCGATGTATCGTGCAGTAACTTATTTTTTGATGGAGCATAATATTGATTTCAGTAATATTTCTGAAATCCAAAAACAACTTCAATTTATTGATATTGAATTTAAGAATATTAATCATCAAAATCGAACTTTTCTAAATGGTATTGATATAGAAGATAAAATCCGTTCTATGGACATATCGAGAAATGTGAGTAAAGTAGCCACTATATCTGCTATTAGAAGCTTCTTGGTTAATCAACAAAGAAAAATGGGCGAAAAAGGTGGTTTAGTTATGGATGGAAGAGATATTACTACCGTTGTATTTCCCAATGCAGAAATCAAGATTTTCTTAACTGCTAATTTAGAAACTCGCTCCATCCGACGATACAAAGAACTGAAAGAAAAAGGAATGAAAGTAAGCTATGAAGAAATAGAATCCAATCTGAAAGAACGAGATTTTATTGATTCTAATCGTAAAGATAGCCCTCTAAGAAAAGCGGATGATGCTATTGTTTTTGACAATTCTTATGTCACTAGAGAAGAACAATTGGCAATGATTCTTGCTTTAGCAAAAATACGGATATGCAACTAGACAACTATCTATCTTTTTATTTAAGTAGGTGGACATATGTATTTTTGTGTGTATTTTTAGATAGATTTTGTTCAAATCGCAATACACCTACTTAAGTAAATCCGACATATCCAATTGCATATTTCTTTCATTTTTCAATACTGAAATTTGTCCATTTTTCAACAAGCATGGATAATTAACCCTATCGGCGTCGATTTCTATCTTTTTTTGATACTTTGAATCAATTAAAAACCATTTCACACCTATTCTCACCACCGAATATCCTTCAGAAAAAGCATATGCCTCATCAAATATAAAATCAATAACAACCTTATCTTCGGAATTTATAAAACCATATTTCAATTCCTTTGAAACAGCTTTTTTTCGCTTCTGCATATCCTTTTCATCTTCTAGCATTCCCAATAATTTTCCAAATATAGATTGCTGCTTATCCATATTTTTAGCTATAATTTCATTTACAACCATTTTTGCCACTGGAGCCAAGCCATTGGAAAACGTCTTTGCATCTAAATATTTCGCTTCGATAAGAACTTGCTCATTGTTCCCTAAATACCCATATAAGCCACCACTTGCACCTTCAACCATATCTTGAAATGGCTTTAATCCTTCACTTAATTTACCTATATAATTGTACTTTTTATGTTTATTTTCTTTTGCTCGATCTGAGATTGCTTTTTTTAATTTATTGAATTTATCACTCATATATCATATTTTGCATCAAGTTAAGAAACTATCTCAATAAAAAAAGAGCTCCTTCTAAATTTCTTTAGAAAGAGCCATCCCAAAAACCGATTTAAACTGTATTTAAATGGGTCATTTGTATTTCTTTTAATTATGAATATCAATAAGAAAACTCAGTTGCTCGTCCCGAAGGACAAGACAACTGAATCCTTTTCTTATTAATCAATCATGATCATCTTCTTAGTAGCTGAATCTGTATCTGTATCCAACTGGTAGTACATTACTCCTGTTGACAACTCACCACGCTTAACTGTGATTTCGTTATATCCTCTTGAGTAATCTCCTTTAACCACTTTCAATACTCTTCCTGATACATCGTAGATCGTTACAGTTGCTGCACTTGCTTCTGGCAAGTTGAAGCTGATTACTGTTCCTTCTGCAAATGGATTCGGCTTGTTCTGATACAATTCGAATGATCCACCGCTTACGATTGTTCCGTTTGCTGTATTGAATGACAATGATACGTCTTTCAAATCTTCACTTGTGTATGCTTCTGCTACTGTGTAACGTGAGCTTACTGCCATTACGTTACTCAATGTTGCGTTACTTGTAGCTGTAAATACTACTGAGAATAATACTGCATCATCTGCAATACTTTCTGGTGCGTTTCCAGTCCATGATGTTGTTAATACTCCTTCTTCCAACATAGTTGTTCCAAAGTTGCCATCTGTTACTGATAATGCTCCTGACTTGATTCCTGCAAATTCCATTCCTTCAAAGTTCAATGTGAACTGGTAGCCAGTTACATCGTTGAAGTCACTTGCTCTAAAGTCAACAG
>CAZOHX010000182.1:0-5795 GCA_964579315.1 uncultured Saprospiraceae bacterium | reverse complement strand
CATCTCATTATAGCTATCCATAAAGATAAATGTTGCTTTGCTATTTTTATCTTTTTTGGGTTTATAAGCTAATTTGGGTTCTTGAAGTTCTTTGAATTGTCCGCATTTTGATCCATTTCTTTCAAAATCAATCTGTAATTTATAATGGTCGGGTAACGAATCTAAAAGGTTGAGTACTAAGTGTAAACGATCTCTACGTAATAAAAATCTCTCGTTTTGTCTTCTTGTTCCTCTTTTTTCTGTTCTTAAGGCAGCAGTGCTTTTTATTATTCCTTTGTTTTCAAAATCACCTATTTCTTCACTATCCATTGGTAATATGCGTGAGCCAAGCCCAAGGATACTTACTGTTCCTTTTTCATGGTCAATCTCCACCAAAGCCCACCCAATAGAGTTAGTTCCCAAATCAAGTCCTAAAATTGTTTTCATAATTTAATTTTTTAGAGTTTGTTAATTACAAGAAAATATACTACCTTTATATCGAAAGCTAATCACAATAAGGATTATTCCGTTGTGAAAACATTTAAAGTGGTCCCCAAAGCTAGCCTTTGGGGATCGCTTTTTTTTGTTTCTATACCACAATATACTGTTTTTATAACAACTAAAAACTTTAACTATATATTTTTTGTAAAATATTGTTTTAAAACACTACTGTTCATATCAA
Source organism: uncultured Saprospiraceae bacterium (assembly GCA_964579315.1). GTDB lineage: Bacteria > Bacteroidota > Bacteroidia > Chitinophagales > Saprospiraceae > CAMZLN01. The sequence continues at coordinate 5,134 of CAZOHX010000182.1, read as the reverse complement.
AACCCAACCAAAACCCCAAAATCAAAAAAGCGTCCCAATTGATTAAAATCCGTACCAGTCAAGGCAGATTGTTGTCGTCCATCTCGAGCGGGAATGAGCAATGGATATTGGCGATAGTAGCTGTTGGATGTGTCGAAAATGTTGAAAAGGGATGCAGTGATTTTCCAATTCGATGCCGTGAAGGCATTTTTCCATTGATAGCTGATATTGATATCAAAACGATGGTAGTCGGGGAGGGTTTTAAACATTTTTCGGTCAATTTCTTGACGGTCTTTGTTGGGGTTGAATGTCGAAATGTCTAAGTATCTTCGTCCTGAACCGTATTGATATGAAAATTCATATTGCCATCTTTTTTGATGATAATTGGCGGTAAAATGTAGATTGTGGCGTTGGTCGTCGGATGATGGCACCCACTGTCCACGATACAATCCTGGGAATTGTACGATGGATTTGGAAAGCCGATAGCTGATCCATGTTTGAATATTGCCTGTCCTTTTGTAGAGCAATGTTTCATAGCCCACACCTTTCCCTTGTCCTGAATAGAAATTGAGTTTGGGTCCTGTGATTCTTTCTATACTGTCTTTTCTGTAGGATGGTAAGGTGTTGAGCCATTCGGTAATGCCTTCTGATTGTCGGTAATAAATGCTGTTGGTGATTACCCAATCTTCGTTTTGATAATTGATTTGTAGGGCAATGGATTGAGATTTTAGGGGTTTGATTTTCTTTGGATAAATATTTGTCCAAAAACTTTGGGGTTTTCCAAATGGATTTTCTGAATAGATTTTGCGTAGGGTTTGAAAATTGGATTGTGCACTGATATTATATGATAAATGTGAATTTGGTGTGTAGGTCAATTGGATGTTTGGTGCATAAAATGTGCTGCGGAGTTTGCGTTCATAGGTGGATTTAAAACTGGTTTGTAAAGTGATTTTTTTGTGAAATTCGTATTTCCAATGGGCAAAGGCAGTGAAAAGTGTATCTTGATTGATAAGGTGGTCAAGTGGACGTTGTGTTTTGCCCTTAAAGTTACGGATTATGTCGGTTTCACTTTGTTCATAATTGATTCCAAACGAAATTTGATGTTTAAAATATTGATAATCTTGCAATAGTTGTATTCTCAAAAATTGAAGATTGTTTTCGTAATCAAATTGCTCTTTGGATGTTCTTTCGTCCTTTCTTCTTTTAACTACTGCCTTGGTTTGGATGGTGTTGTTCTCCGATAAATTGGAGGTTATTACTTCAATAGTGGAAGCCCATTGGTCATTCCACCGTGCATGTAGTCTTGCTCCAAATCCATTTTGAACTTGCGTATTGGTTTCGCTCAAGCTTTGATTTACAATTATACTATCTTTTAAAATATGGTTTTTATAAAAGGGCTTTTTGATTTGAGATTGAATGGCGTAATGGTTGTAATCTGAGATATGAATACCCGATAATTTTAAACTCCAAATATCGTTGAATTGGTGTTTGTAATACAGTGTAAAGTCCTTAAATTGAAAGATTGGGTTGAGTGGATGAATGGTATCATTTTTTAGAATCGAAAACTCTTCTTGAGTGGCTAAGGAATAAAAATTTTCATTGCTGATACTTCCGAAACTGGTTCTTCCTGTGATTTTAAAACTGTTTTTGTCGTTTTTGTAAGTGATGGCTGCTTTTCCAGATAGAAAGTCTAAATCTAATTTGAATTTCCATGGGGATGCATCATTTTTGCGGATAATTTCATTTTCTAAGTGCACCATTCCGCCTGTTCGAGAGACGTACTGAACAGGTACATTATTGGGAAAAAGAGAAATTTTATCTACAGCCAAATGGTTGATACTCGAGAAAAATCCATACATGTGTGTGGTCATGAAAAGGGGTATTTCTTCATATTGTACCAAATTTTCTTCAACAAATGTATTTCTAAATTGTATTTCAGCATTTGCATCATTATTGGAATGAATGGAGGGCATGATTTGAAGTGTTCGATTGATATCGTTTCCCAATGCATTTTGTTGAATAAATTTATTGAGTTGTATTTCAAAATTTCCTTCTTTGATTTTGGCTTTTACAGGGCTTCGTTTGAGTAAGATTTCATCGAGTTGTATAGGGTCGTTGGCTAAAACAAAATTTAATATGGGTATTTGTTTAGAAATTTTTTGACAAACTGTTTTGAAGCCTAGCATTTGTACACATACCAATTTACTTTTAGGCGAAATTTGTAGTTTGAAATGTCCATTTTCATCCGCATAATTGGATTTATGGTCTTGGGTGGATATGAGTGCGTAGGGGATAGGTTGCTTGTTTTCATCGACAATATTTCCAGAAATTAAGTGATTTTGTTCAATGGGAATGGTCGCTTTTTGATCAAATCTAATTAAATATTTGGATGGCTCTACTTTTTTAATATCTATCTTCACGACATCTGTCAGAAGTTTGGCAAGTGACTGATGGGCATAGTTTTTGGGAATAATAATGCGTTGTGCTGCTTTGACATCGTAGGCTATAAATATGGTTTTGGAAGCATTTACGTCCATCAGCACATCATGCAGATTTTTATTTTTAAATGAATCATCAAGAATGATATTATCAAAAGCGGAATTGTTTTGTCCAAAAAGATGGGCAAAAGATAGGGTAAACATGATTAAACCTAGCAAGTATTTCTTCATTGAATAAAATTGTACTTTTTTAACAAAATAATCAATAAATCAAAACTTGTTTCCCATTGATTTTATATTGCTTTTTCATGGGCCAAAATACAGATTGTAAGGCATTTTCTAAATGATCTGTTTTGAAAAATCCAGAATAAACGGACTTTGAAATATCTGTTTTGAATTTAATTTTTACATCAAATTGACGTTCTATTTCATGAATTACTTCCGCCATGGGTCTTGCTTCAAATTTGATTTCTCCGTTTATCCAATCTGCATTTCCATCGGGAGTAACGATATAGGAAATGAATTTTTGGGTGTTGAAATCGTATTGAATGGCATGTCCCCCTTTGACTATTTTAGATTTTCCTTGGATGTCAATTTTTACTTTTCCTTCAAAACATTCTAAAACGAAAGATTGATCTCTATCTCGGATATTGAATTTCGTTCCTAAAACGGTTACTTTTCCATGACTTGTTTCTACTACAAATTGACCTATTCCCTTGGTAACTTGAAATTGAGCTTCTCCTGTTAATTTGACTTTTCTTCCTTTACCCTCAAAATGATTGTCATAGGAGATGGAAGATCCTGCGTTGATCCATATTTTTGAATTATCGGGTAGTGTTTTCTCTATTTTTTGTGCAAATGCAGTTTGAATTTGGGTGTCATTGTTTCTAAAAAATAAAAATGCAGAAGTTAGGATTCCAATCATTATGGCAGCAGCCAACCACGGTTTGTAGTTGATTTTGCGTTGGATCGTAGGTTTTTGTTCTGCAATAGTATTGGATTCGTCTTTGGCAATGGAATTTTCGATTTTATTCCAAAGCTGAGTGATTTTTTCATCGGATACATCTTTTGTTTTGGCAAAATGAACGGCATTTACCAAATATATTGCCTGATTTATTTTATCGAGTTGGTCTGGATATTTTGTCAAATAAGTGTCCATGACTTCATTGTGTTGGTTGTTTTTGACCCAATCAATAAATTCTTTTTCAGCGGCTATTTCTTCTATTGTTTTATGTAAATATTTATCATTCATTATTTTTAATTTTAAAAACTCTAATTTTTTGAAATGAATACTATCATTCAAATAATTCATCTAGATATTGTTTTTGGGTCGCTTGGTTATAAATAGATTTACACACTCCTGAACTGCTGTGCATGATACTTTTACAAATACCGTGACTACCTTTGGTATCTAAATGTTGTCTATGTAAAGCGGCATGTCCCAATTCATGGAAAATCAAGGCTTCTTTCTCCCAATTGTCCATTTTGTTCCAATATTCGGGGTCAATAACCACCCAAGTTTCTTTACTAAAATATTGGCATTGTCCTGGAACATTTTTTTCTTCAATATTTTGAATTTTTCCCAAAATTTGCATGGCTTCCAAATCAATATTTTGATTTCGTAGTGCTGCTTCTTGTTCAAATTGTTTAAAATAGGGTTGTAAATTAGCATCTACAGAATAGGTGTTTTCTTTTTGACAAGATACCAAAACAATCGAAATTGATAATATGAAAAACAATTTATACATACATTCTTTTACCTTTATAAGTAGCTTTTATTTCTTTTGTACTTAATTTTTAGGAAAATAAAATCAAAATAATCAAAAGTAGCATTCCATCTTTCAATTTTTTCAATGCTTGTGATACTAGATTTCTTACAGATTGATAATTGATTTCTAGTATTTTTGCTATTTCAGGATAATCTAAATCTTTATAAAATTTCAGATACAAAACTTCTCTTTGTCTTTTGGAAAGTTTTTCCATTCCTTTTTTGAGTTCAATTTCACGTTCGTTGCTAGTTTCTGTTGCAATCCATTGATCTTCTATATTCCCATCTTCAAATGGTACGTCAAAAGAGTCATCTGTCTGAGCAGAAATATTTAATTTTTTAATTTTATTCAGTCTTCGAATGATATCACGACGAAGTGATAATAATAAATAGGGTAAAATTTTATTGGTTTGCCCAATGGTTTTACGATTTTTCCAAATATTGACAAATAAATCATGAGCAGCATCTTCTACGATTGCATCATCTTTGGTAAACCGTTTCCCATATTGCAATAATGCACGGATATGCGTTTGATAGATTGTCTCTAACGCTTTTTTATCTCCAGATTTCAGGTTTTTCCAAATTTCTTGATCGGACATTTATAGATTTTAAATCTTATTGATGCCGTGAAGTTAATAATTAATTTTGAGTACGTGGCAACTCTTGCAACCAAATCGTTTCGTGTATGACGAAGAAGAAGGAAAAATTTGAAGATTTTTTGAAATAAAAATTAAATTTTGAAGACCATGCTTCAAATTATTTCTTATTCGAGGGAAAAGCGTAGGCGGGGCAGGTTATGTTGTGGAATTTTATGCTACAAATCTCTATTTTCCTGTAAAGATATTGAACTATTTCGAACCCCCACCAAAAACCCCCAAAGGGGTTAACCAAAAATAACCCCGAATGAAAATTCGGGGTAAATAGCAAATCCACAAAACGAACAACATAG
>CAZOHX010000181.1:0-5806 GCA_964579315.1 uncultured Saprospiraceae bacterium | reverse complement strand
ATTTGATAAAGATTCAATTTCATATAAAACGCATTTTTCTTCTAAAGACTTACTGGAAAAGGAAATTCAACATACTATTCAATCTCTAGAAGCATCATCTTATTTGGGAGCATATGCTTCAGTCGTAGAGAAAGACCAAAATCAGTATATTGCCACCATACATGTAGGGAAATCATATCAATGGTTGCAGCTCAAAAATAGTAATATACCTGAAAATTGGTTGGAAAAATTAGATATCCGATGGGGGCTATTCAACCGCCAACCTATTCTAGCCAAACAATGGATACAACTCAAAACTAGAATTATAAAATATGCTCAAAATCATGGATATCCCTTTGCTCAAATCAAATTAGACGGTATTCAAAATCAACAAAATTTAATATCAGGCAATCTATATTTGGTGAAAAACACTTTTTTTTCTTTTGGAAATATCATTATTCATGGTGATGCGGGTATCTCTTCCCGATATTTAGAACAGTATTTGGATATTCACAATGAAGATGTCTTTGACCAACGAAAAGTAGAAAATATTTCTAAAATGCTAGGTAATTTACCTTTTGTTTCTATATCTCAGACAGCAAAAATACAGTTTGTTGAAAATAAGGCAAATATCCATCTCTATTTAAAACGAAAAAAGCTAAATCGTTTTGATATTATCTTCGGAATTGCTCCTAATACTAATATTTTAGATCCAAGAAAAATTATTTTCACTGGACAAGGAAACATGGATTTATACAATAGTTTTAAACATGGTGAAAGAATCCAATTTGCATTTGAATACATAGAAAAAGGAACGCAATCCATAGATTTAAAAGCATCATATCCTTATCTTTTCCAATTGCCTTTTGGAGGTGATGTTGGTTTTGGCTTATTTAAAAAAGATACGACTTATTTTGATGTGAAATATCAATTGGGATTAACCTATCAAATCACACAAAATCAAAATTTAAAATTATTTTTTGAGAATATTACTTCAAATTTATTGAATATTAATCAACAAAATATAATTCAGACCATGCAATTGCCTAATGTTTTGGATATTTCAAAAACAAGTTTTGGGATTCGATACCAACTTCTTGCTTTAGATTATAATTTTAATCCACGAAAAGGGTGGGACATTCAATTGCAAGGTAGTTTTGGTAAAAAGAGTATCCATAAAAATCATCTAATTACGGATCTTGTCAACGAGAAAAATCCTAATTTTAAATTTGAATCTTTGTATGATGGAGTAAATTTGATTCAAAATCAATATCAAATGAGTTCATCTATTAGTTACTATTTGCCACTTTTCAAGCATAGTGTTCTTTTATCAAAATTTTATATTGAAACTATTTTCAGCAATGATCAATTGTTTGACAATGAATTTTTAAGAATTGGAGGAGCTAGTAGTTTGCGTGGTTTTAATGAAGACCAGTTTATAGGTTCGTTGTACACATCCGTTACGTTAGAATATAGATGGATTTTACAAAAAAATGCACATTTTTTCCTTTTTACCGACACGGGTTATATTGAAAAAGAAGATAGAAATCTAAAAAGTTTTCATCGACCCATTGGATTGGGAGCGGGAATTCGTTTTGAAACCAAAGCAGGAATATTTGGGTTAAGCACGGCAATAGGCCGTGATTTTGCCAATGTTGATAGTTTTTTTGATTTGCGAAGTCCAAAAATTCATTTTGGATTTTTGAGCATATTTTAAGCTTTCTATTCTCGTACTAATTTTCCATGAAAAATATTTTCTCCGATGTTTAATTGATAAAAATACACACCAGCAGATAAATTTCTCAAATCCAGTTCTTGATTAAAATCTGATGAATTAGATGCCATGTTTTTATGCATTACCATTTGTCCATTGACATTAAAAAGCGACCATTCTATGTCACCTGTGCTATGAGCAATTTTAAGATTTGCAAAGTCATGAATAGGATTAGGAGTAATGTTTATTTCAAATTGATTATCCATATTTTTTGAATCCGTAACAAATGCCAAAGCTTTTTTTACAGCCGCAAATGCATCAATGATACCATAGCCATAAGCATTATTGGGTATTGCATTAAGCGTATCTTGTCCACATAACTCATTGTCATAAGTATGCTTACGAGCGGTGGACTCTATGATGTTTTCGATTGTTTCTACTTGACCAGATAGGCTAGGATTGGCACTAATCATCAATGCAACCACTCCTGCTACGTGTGGGCCTGCCATACTTGTTCCATTCCAATTGGCATATAATCCATTTCGTATGCACGAGCGAACATTTACTCCTGGAGCCGATATATTGGGTTTCATTCGATTACTACCATCTATGATTACAGGTCCTTTACTACTGAAATTTGCAATGACATCAATATCCGCTGTTGCTCCTACTGTAAATGAATTTTCGTAAATAGCAGCAGGCGCGCTCACTGTACCGCAGCCCCCATTACCACTATTTCCCGCAGAAACTACGACCACAATACCTGCAGCTTTTACATTATCCACGACCTTTTCCATGATAGAATAGTTGGTCGTATCACAGCCTTCGCTATTTGGACAGCCCCATGAATTGTTGATGACATCTGGAGACTTATCTATTCTTGGATTTTCATTATTTATATCGGTTGGAGCCATTAACCATTGAAAACATTCAATATAGGTGACAGGCGTTCCATTTCCACGTTCCATATTTCTACATGCAATCCATTTAGACTTAGGAGCCACCCCAATTTTTGTTCCTAAATCATCTTCGCCCCCGACCATAGTACCGATTGTATGTGTACCATGATTGTAGTCATCACATGGATGGTCAATATCTACTCCACAAGGATTTGCGTCAGCAGTTCCACCACCGATGATTGTGTGAATAGCATCATGCCAATTATAATTATGGTCAACATTTAAACTATCAATCAACCCACGATATTTATTTTTTATTGCAGGATGAAACCATTCTACCCCTGTATCTTGTCCTGCCACAACCACTCCTTCTCCATGATAGCCCAAAGCCCAAACACGGTCGGCTCCGATATTATCAATGCCCCATTCTACACCACCGCCACCCCTAGAAAAGGTATTCACAGGTGTTGTTTCTTGAACGACCAATCGCTGATTTCTAGTGATTTTAGCTACCGAATTCAATCTAGCAATTTGCTCTACCAAATGGATATCGCCTTTTGTGTAAATCACATTTACAATCCAATAAGATTTAAAAGGAGTATTATTTTTTTGGAGCATGTCAATGGCTTCTTTTTGACTATTTTTAGCAATTTGTGTTAATTGCTTATATACCTGTGAACCTTTCTCTAATTTAGTTTTATATCCAGATTCTATTTTTATACTAGCTTGTGATTTCATTTGGATAATGAAATCTGATTGGTCTCCTTTTGATAAATTTTCTAGGATTAAAGGATCAACTTTGTCTTTCCAATCTTCAAAGTCATAGTTAGCAAAAGAAAGAAATAATAAAATTGAAATACTTAAAAAAGATTTGACCAAGACATTCATGATTGTTAAATTATTGAGTTACAAAGTTATCAAAAAAAATAATAGAAAACTGTATTCTAAATTACATATCAAAAATTGCCCCATATTTATTCTAAAACATTGAATTATCATAACATTTTCAATATATTTTGTGTAATAAGTAATATGAAAGATGTCAAATTGGGTTTGAAGGAGAATTGGCAACAATTTTCATTATTAGTTATTATCAATGCTTTTGTGGGAGGAATGGTGGGATTGGAGCGATCCATTTTACCTGAAATTGCAAAGGATGAGTTTGGTTTAGCCATTAAAACATCTATTCTCTCTTTCATTATTGTTTTTGGAATCACAAAAGCAATTACCAATTATTATGCTGGAGCTTTAGCCAATAAATGGGGTCGAAAAAGACTTTTAATTTTAGGCTGGATTTTTGGAATGCCGGTACCTTTTATTTTAATGTATGCTCCCAATTGGAATTGGATTATAGCCGCCAATATTTTTCTAGGTATCAATCAGGGATTGGCTTGGAGTAGCACGGTAGTCATGAAAATTGATTTAGTAGGCGAAAAACAGCGAGGCTTTGCGATGGGAATTAATGAATTTGCAGGCTATTTGGCTGTAGCCATTGTTGCCTTTTTGACGGGTTGGATTGCTAGTCATTATGGATTAAGACCTTATCCTTTTTATATTGGAGTTGCCTTTGTTTTTATGGGACTTTTTTTGAGTATTTTCTTTATTCAAGACACTTCACATCATTTGGCTAAAGAATCCACATCCAATATAATTCCTAGACTTCAAAATATTTTTTGGCAAACCACTTGGAAACATGAAAATTTAGGTTCCGTATCTCAGGCGGGATTAATCAATAATCTAAATGATGGAATGGTATGGGGCATTTTCCCATTATTATTGGCCAGTAAAAATTTCAGTATTGGTCAAATAGGATTAATTACGGCAATTTATCCTGCCGTTTGGGGCTTTGGGCAATTATTTACTGGTAAAATGGCGGATATATATCCTAAAAAAGCTATGCTTTTTTGGGGAATGTTTCTTCAAGGAATAACACTTGTTCTCTTTGTTTATGCTCAATCACTTACACATTATATTGTTTTATCTGGATTTTTGGGATGGGGTACTGCAATGGTTTACCCCACTTTCTTAGCAACGATTGCAGAAAACACTAATCCAATCGATAGAGCACAAAGTATTGGTATTTTTCGCCTATGGAGAGATTTGGGGTATGCAATTGGTGCCATCTTAACTGGTATTGTGGCGGATATGTTCAATATCAATACATCTATTCTGTTGATTGGGATGCTGACTTTTATTTCTGCTTTAATTATTAAAATCAGAATGAGATAATACCAATCTGTTTTATAACTGAACAATAGTAATGTATTGTAACTCGATAATTTTTATTTACCTTTCGTTTCATAACTGTGTAATCAAACAATAATAGATAATGATAATTTTAAAAAAACTTGGATTGGGTCTTTTGGGTCTAATTGGACTTATCCTCATTGCAGCTCTATTTGTCTCTAAAGATTTTAATTATGAAAAAACAATCACGATTGATGCCCCCATTGATCGTGTTTGGGAAAATGTAAATAGTCTTGGAGATTTGGAAAAGTGGAGTCCTTGGGCAGCATATGATCCCAATATGAAAAAAGAGATAACTGGAACCGATGGAACTATTGGAGCTAAAAATACTTGGGACAGTCAAGTAGAAAATGTGGGAGCAGGTAGCCAAGAAATTGTAGAGATTAAAGCACCAACTCTTTTCAAAACGAAATTGGTATTTACAAAGCCATTTGAAAATGAAGCGGATGGATTTGTGAAATTATCTCCTAATGGTAATAAGACTGATGTATCATGGAGTTTTGAAAGTGAAATGAAATATCCCTTTAACATTATGAAAATTTTCATGAATATGGAAAAATCTATTGGCAAAGATTTTAGTTTGGGATTATCTAAACTCAAAAAGATATGTGAGGGTTGATTTTTTACTAATTATATCAATGGATTGGTACTCTGTTTATTTATGTAAAAGGTATATGAACTCCAATTGGACTTGCTATGTCGTTTGTTCTGTTGGAGTGCTTTTTAACTACGAATTTTTATTGGTTATGCAAGATTATACATTAAGTTAAGTAACTCCTAATAATGAAAGCAATTAAGCTGGTGGACACATGTATTATCATATATATTTTGCCCAACTCTTCCATGAAAATGCTCGAAAGAGCTAGGTTATTACTGTGCTTTTTATCCCGTCTTCCAGCATTGCAGGAAAGGTCGATTTGAACAAAATCTATCTAAAAATATACACATAAAAACATATGTCCACCTA
>CAZOHX010000180.1:0-5819 GCA_964579315.1 uncultured Saprospiraceae bacterium | reverse complement strand
CTAATTTTATTATATTTTCCCCATTTTTTATAGTAAATTATTGTTATATTTTGGACTTAATCTACCTAGAAATTCGTATTTTTATATGTTTTGAAAAATGTTTATTAACCCAAAGGTTCCAAAGGGTTCACCATCACTAACTACGCGTTTTAACCCATAGAGCCCAAACCAACCCATCATTCCTCCCCACCAAAACCCCATCACCAATCACCAATATACACTTAGCATTCCCATCCACAACAAAACCCGACTTAGCACTCGGAATCACATAAAATCCCCCATCAATAAATGATAGCACAGTCCCAAAAGATGCATCATACCGAACCGTTTCTACCTCCGTATCATAATGATTTCCAATAATCAATATTTCATCTTTTTGATCTCCATCCAAATCTTTGAAACCGAAATCCATGATAGGTGAAAATTGTGTTTCTATAGGCAATTTATGAATTTCAAAATCATCATTTCCAAGATTTTCTAAATAAATACTTTCCAAAATATCTGCCTTGTAATGAAGTGCTTTATCTAAGTTTTTTTGACCATAGACATCTACCAGTTTTGCCTTGGCAAACGATTGATAAGTAGGAAATTTTTTCGCAATAAACGGCATCTGTTGGGAAGAACATTCTTTTCCACGTGCAGGAACCAATGCTCCATGATAATTGCTCGTCAAAACAATGTCATACGTACCCGATTGGTCAAAATCATCACAATAAATCTGAAAAGTCTTTTTAGAATTGGATTTGTATTTAGAATTGAGACCAAGATTGCCCACTAAAAAATCTAAATCTCCATCATTGTCAAGGTCTTTGGCAGCTAGACTAAACCATAATCCTGTTGTTTTGTCCAAACTTGGTAATTTCTTTTGAATCAATTTTCCTTTTTTGTTTTCAAAAATGGTGATTGGCATCCATTCGCCTACAACAATTAAATCTTCATCTCCATCTTGGTCGAAATCTGAAAAACTGGCATCTGTTATCATTCCGATATGTGTTAAATCAGGTGCAATTTGCTTCGTTTTATCTGCAAATTTCCCATTTTCATTGATTAAAATAATCGATTGGGGTGGGAATGGATATTTATCTGGAATAGTACGCCCACCAATAAACAAATCCAAATCTCCATCATGATCTATATCCGATGCTTTGACAACTTGTCCACTAGTGGTGATTTTAGGTAAATTATCACTTTTTTTGAAATTGCCTTTTCCGTCATTCAGATACAATCGGTCTTGATACCTATCGCTATTTGCAGGAAATTCACTACTGCCACTGACCACATATAAATCTAAGTCTTTATCGCCATCTGCATCAAAAAAGATACTCCCTAAATCTTCATATTTTTGATCGTTTTCTAAATCTATGCAATCTTTTTTTACAAAATGATGCTTTTGATTTTGAAAATAGATTTGTCCTGATTGACCTGCTGCTCCACCTATGAAAAAGTCTTCCAAACCATCACCATTTACATCTCCTTTTGAGAAAAACGGACCATTTCGAGATTCACTATGGGGTAAAAGTACTTGATTTTTGAAATCATTTACATTTTTTTCTTGATGTTTGAAATCAATTCCTATTTTCGATGAATTTATGGGTTTAAGAAATGGATTTGGGACTTGTGGAATAAGTTTTTTCCTTGCCGAAAAAGGATTTATTTCAATAATTTGATTCACATCAATATTCGTTAAAATAGTTTCTTTTCCATTATTCCAATCAATTTTTAAAGTGTCAATTTTGCTTTCATTTCCTACTCCAAAATTTAAAATATTTTGCACCGCAGAAAGATAACCCCGACTTTGGTAAAGTGATTGAGTTTGTACTTTTTTATTCGTTTTTATAGTTGCTTTTGCACCAATAGCAAATGGGTTTTTATCATTGCCTTTTAATCTTAATTGAATAAAGTGGTGCGTGTCATTGTTTTTATAAATTTGAGCTACATCATTGATATTATTGATGACTAGATCCAAATCACCATCATTGTCCAAATCTGCATACGCCACTCCATTGGATTGCGTTTTGGCATCTAAACCCCATTTTTGAGCCACTTTTTTGAATTGTAAATCCCCTTGATTTTGAAAACAATAATTGGATAATTTACTAGAAGGCATCATGTTTCTAGCTTCTTCCAAGGTCATTTTTACACCACTTTGAATACGTTTTTTGATTTTTTGACGATAATCTTGATTGCTCAATTCTTTCAAAATGCCGTTGGTGATAAAGATGTCTTTCAATCCATCATTGTCCAAGTCAGCGAGTAGGGGCGACCAACTCCAATCGGTTTTGGCAACACCAGCGAGTAGAGCAATTTCACTAAAATGATTATGAGTATGATTCAATTGCAAGGTATTGCTCATATATTGGTGATGATAACCGCTATTGACAATTTGTTGAAAATTTTCGGTACTCATAGACGGCATATTGCTTTTGCTACGGATATGATCTTCGGCAGCCATTTCCAAAACCAATAAATCGGGCAATAGGTCATTGTTGATATCCGCAAAGTCACTTCCCATACTATTTTGAGAAATATGCTTCATTTTTGTCAGAATTTCATCTTTAAAATGTCCATGTTGGTCATTGATATATAGAAAATCGGGTTCTAAAAAATCATTACAAACATAGATGTCGTCCCAACCATCTTGATTGAAATCTCCGATAGATGCACTCAGGCCCCAAGCCTTATTCATTACACCTGCCTGTTGTGTAATATCAGTAAAAAACGATCCATCATTTCGATATAATTTGTCAGAATCGTATTTTGAAAACTGTTTTTGAATTTGTGGATTGATGATCGTATTATTTTGAAAATCTGCTCGATGATTGACCAAATACATATCCAAATCTCCATCTTTATCCAAATCTAAGAAGTAGGCTTGTGTACCAAAACCAGGGTCATTGAGTTTCCATTGAGCTGCCGATTCCTTGAAAGTATTGTCTTTTTGGTTGATGAAAAGCTTATTTTCTCTCAATTTATTATCTCGAAGAGATCCCGATTTACAAACATAGATATCCAACCACCCATCTTGATTAATATCAATGATAGAAACGCCTGTAGTCCATCCTTTTTCGTCTGAAACTCCTGCGGATTTTGTAATATCTTTGAATTTAAAATCTCCTTCATTGAGATATAATTTATTGGAAGTTTGATTGGCTGAAAAATAAATATCGGCAAGACCATCATTATTGAAATCTCCAATAGCCACCCCGCCACCATTGTAAATGTAAGCATAATTCAGGAAATTGAAATAGAGACTTTCTTCAATGTTGTTTTGAAAATGGATTTGGGATTCTGATGGGGAAATAATTGTAAATTGAGTATCTACTTCTTTTTTATTTTCTATCTTTCGGATGACATGATATGAATTGTTGTTATTTTTTGAACAACTAAAAAATAAGAAAGTAATACTAAAAATTAGAAAGTAAGTTTTGCACATTTTATTTAATTTGAAGCCATGAATTGAGCTGAAATCAAGATATATTATCAAATCGTTTCAATGGGCTGTTTGTTTTCCAAATAAAATTTATAATTTTCAATCACAACAATATCTAAAGGTAGATATTGCGTTTTTTCGATAGGTTCTTTCATGACTAAATGCTTGAAAAGACCCATAATACCTTTATATCCTTGTTCAACTGGATGTTGATTGATTAAAAAACTAATCTTATTTTGAATGAGATAATCAACATTTTGCTTCAGTAAATCAAAGCCAACAATCTTGATTTTTTTAGAGTGCTTTGGAAATGCATCAATGACTTTATATGCTCTGGATGTTGTGATGTAGATACCCGTTAAATTAGGATATTCTTGAAGTTTTTGTTCTAAAAAAGATTTTAATTTCTTAGGATTATCAAAATCTATAAAATTGGCAGTAAAAACTTCAATTTTAGGAGCATTTTTAATGAAAAAGTCTTTAAAACCTTGTTCTTTTCTCAATAAGTGCTTAGCATTTTTTGAACGTTCTCCCAAATTGAGAATCATAACCTGAGCTTTTTTCTTCAATCCAAAACGAATCAATCTACCCCCGAGATAGCCACTTTGATAAGAATCTTGACCAATATAAGATAGGGGATAATCATCTTCCAAATGTGTGTTAATTAGAATAATAGGTATTTTCTGTTCTTGAGCAATTTTCAATAATTTTTTAGATTCTTTTGCGAAAATGGGAGCCAATAAAATAGCATCAGGTTGTTCATTTATCGCTTTTTTAGAAGCATCGATGAACGTCTCTACATCAAATAGATTAAACCAATGTTTTTTAACTTGAATACCAAAATCTCTGACCGCATCTTGCCCCTGATTGATGCCCAAGTCAGGTTGTTCCCAATAAGGATCCATCTTAGGGTCAGGCAATATCGCTGCGATAGTCCGTCTTTTATTGAAAGCTAGGGTACTCGCTAGGATATTTTTTCGATATCCCAATTCATTCATGATATCCGTTACTCTTTTCGAAACATCTTTATTTACTTTTCCTCGATTGTGGATGACACGATCTACTGTCCCGATGGATACTCCTGCCTTCAATGCAATGTCTTTTATGGTAACTTTTTTCATAGTTTTAGCTGGTTTGAAACAAATGTATCTAAAATTATTTAAAATTTATGGTGTGTACGTACACATTTTTTGAAAATTATATTAACTTTACCTTAAGAATAGATTAAAATTTCTACATTGCTGCCTTATAATATTTTGAACTTTAAAAGGAAAACAGAAGAATGGATGTATTAAAATATCATTTAAAAAAAGTATTAAAATTGCCCATTTCTATATGGGATGAGTCGGTGGAGGCATCAAAGCATATAGCTAGGTCAATAGCCTTATCTATTCAGCAAAAGCAGCAAAATAATGAATCCATAGTTTTAGGATTAGCGACAGGGTCTTCTCCAATTAAAGTTTATGATGAATTGGTGCGAATGCACAAAGAAGAAGGATTGAGTTTTAAAAATGTCATTACCTTTAATTTGGATGAATATTATCCTATGAAACCCAATTCGCCACAGAGTTACGTCTATTTTATGAATGAATATCTATTCAATCATATTGACATTCCAAAAGAGAATATCCACATCCCCGATGGTACAATCGAAATGGATGAATGGAAATCTTATTGTGAAGAATATGAACGAAAAATAAAAGATGCAGGTGGCTTGGATATTCAATTATTGGGGATAGGTCGAACAGGGCATGTTGGTTTTAATGAGCCAGGTTCATGGGAAGATTCCAAAACTAGATTGATTAGACTAGATGCATTGACACGAAAAGATGCGGAAAAGGATTTTATCAATGTCCAAAATGTACCTTATCGGGCAATTACTATGGGGATTGGTACTATCATGAAAGCCAAAACTATTTATTTGGTCGCTTGGGGACAACATAAGGCATCTATTGTAAAAGAAGCTTTTGAAGGTCCCATTACAGATGCTATTCCTGCAAGTTTTCTTCAAAAACACCCAAATGTGAAAGTTTTTGTAGATAAGGGAGCATCAGAAGAATTGACAAGGGTGAAATCTCCTTGGAAAGTAGGAATTTGTAATTGGACGGATGATTTAATATGTAATGCAGTGGTTTGGTTGTCTAATACGGTTAATAAACCTATTCTAAAACTCACAGACGAAGATTATAATGAAAATAAATTAAGTGATTTAATTGTAGAATATGCTTCTGCATACAGTATCAATATTAAGGTTTTTAATAGATTACAAAATAGTATAACGGGGTGGCCAGGTGGAAAACCAAATGCAGATGACACTAAGCGGCCAGAAAGAGCAACACCTAAGAAAAAACGAATTATTGTATTCAGCCCTCACCCAGATGATGATGTG
>CAZOHX010000179.1:0-5854 GCA_964579315.1 uncultured Saprospiraceae bacterium | reverse complement strand
AAGATAAGCAACAGCAACAAGACCAAAAAGACAAGGAGCAAAAAGATCAAGATAAACAACAGCAACAAAATGGTGCTTCAGGGGATCAAGATAAAAAAGAAGGTGAACCCAAAGAATCTTTGAGCAAACAAGAAGCTAGACGTTTGCTAGAAATTATGGAAGATGAAGAATTGAAAGTACAAGAAAAATTGAGAAGAGCACAATCTAAACCTAGTAAGTCTGATAAAGATTGGTAGGTTTCAATAGCTGTTAAATATAAATAAAAATTTTATGACTCAAAAATCAATGTTATGAAAAAACTAATTATTGTATCTATTGCATTTTTATTTGCAATCAACATCTATGCACAAGATGCCAAACTTTCCGTTTCGGTTGATCGTGAAAACGTATTAATGGGAAATCCATTCCAAGTATCGTTTATACTGGAGAATGTTTCTGCCAAGCACTTTGAAACGCCTGATTTTCACGATTTTGATATCGTTAGTACTAGTCAATCCTCCCAAACGTCAATTATTAATGGAGATATGACTCAATCTACCACTTATAATTATATCTTAGCTCCTCGGAGTGAAGGTACTTTTTATATTGATCCTGTAAGTGTGGAGACCAAAGATGGTGTTTTAGAAACAGAACCCTTGGAAATTACTATTTTGGCAAATCCCGATGGCAAAAAAGAAGAAATTAAAGGGAAAAACAAGGAAGATGGTTTTGGAGACTTTTTCTTTTTCAAAAATGATACGCCTATACCGCCTTCTACACCGACACCGCACAAAAAAAGAAAGAAAAAACGTAAAACTTATAGATTATAACTAGGAATATTATGAGGGTAGAGCGAATGAAATTTACTACAAAAACAATCCTACTTTTGATATTAGTGGGATTGTTTTTTGGAATTAGTACATCTAATATTTATGCACAACGGGGAGCAATATCTGTTGCTGCATCCGCAGATGCCAAACAGGTATTCTTGGGCACTGGTGTAGAAGTTACCTTTACCATTCACAACACCAATCAAGGAGAATTTGTCCCACCCAAATTTCGTGGATTCAATGTAGTCAGCGGTCCAATGCACTCCATGAGCACCCAAATTATTAATGGAAAAGTTTCTACAGAAGAAAGTTACTCCTACACCTTAGAACCCAAACAAATTGGCAAACTACGAATCAATAGTGGTATTTTGAAATTAAAGGGGAAAACCTACAAAAGTCAGCCTTTTGCCATCGAAGTATTGAAGAAATCAGGGTCTAATGCAACCAATCAAAAAGATCTTCAACAAGAACAAGGACAAGAGTATTTTGTCAGAGCAGAAATCGATACAACAGATATTTATCTCGGACAACAAGTGATTTTGAATTATAAATTATATACACAAGTTACTATTGAGAGTTACCGTATTTTATCTGAACCCTCTTATCCTGACTTTTTTAAAACAGATATACGTAGGTTCGATCAAAATAGTCAAACTGAAATTTATAACGGTAAACAATACAGAACGAAAATACTCAAAAAAGAAGCATTGTTTCCACAAAAATCGGGGATACTTAAGATTGGTGCTGCCAAATTTCAGTTTGGAATAGCCCTAGACGGTCAACATAGAAGGGGCTTTTTCTCATTCAGACCTACCAAAACGGTCTATTCTACGACCGATGCCATCGAACTTGAAGTCAAACCCCTTCCTCCCACAACAGAAGCCAGTTTTTCTGGAGCAGTGGGTCGCTTCATGATGAGTTCTCGTATCAATAAACGACAATTGACCACTGATGAGGCCCTATCTATTATCATGCATATCGAGGGTACAGGTGATATCAAGACTTTGAAAGCCCCCAAACTGGTGCTAGGTGACAGCCTTGAAGTATATGAACCAACCACTCTTTCTGAAAGTAATTTTGATCAAAATGGTTTGTTTCTATGCACCAAGGAATTTGAATATTTAGTACTCCCTAAATATCCTGGCAATTACAATATTGTTCCAAAATTCACCTATTTCGACACGGATTCTTTGAGATATATCACTATTGCCAAACAATCCTACCCTATTCATGTCAATCAAGGCACAAATTCTAAAAGAGCAATCGTCCCCAAATCTCAACAAGAAAAAGTAACCAAAATCAATGATATTTTAGCAAAAACAAGCTTGTATAAAAAATCAAAACCCTTTTTTGGAACAACTCCATTTTGGATTTTATTTGGATTACCTTTTTTGGGATTGATTGGCACATTTTTCTATAATCAACAACAAAATAAGAAAAACAATATTGATATCAATGTCAAAAAAAGAAATATGGCAGAACGTGTGGCTAAAGAACGCTTAAAATCTGTCAAAACATACCTTGATCAAAAAGATGCTCGCTCTTTTTATGACGAGGTTACCAAATCTCTGTTTGGATATATTGGTGATAAATTGCAAATCAAAGGTTCAGAATTAGATAAAAAGACCATTCGTTCCAAAATGGAATCTCTGGGTATTGCTACAAATAATATTGATGATTTTATTGATATTCTTAAAACGAGTGAATTGGCACTTTTTGCAGGTATGAAAAAAGAGTCTGATATGAATAATATTTATTCGAAAGCACTAGATGTGGTTTCTCGTATTGAAAATGATGTAAAATAAACTATATTGTCCTATTCTGAAAATCTCAATCGTAATTAGGGTGAATAAGTTATTTATCAATAATTAAAAAAAAATTAGTATTATGAAAGAATTTATGATGATTTTCAGAAGTGAACCAAGCAAATCTGCACCATCGCCAGAACAAATGCAAGCAATTGTTAAGCAATGGCAAGACTGGATTGGTGGCATCGCTGCTCAAGGCAAATTTGTTTCAACCAACGCACTTGGTTTTCAAGGGAAAACACTTCACGCAGATGCAACTGTAACGGATGGACCCTATGCAGAAGTCAAAGAAATTGTAGGAGGGTATTGTATTGTCAAAGCCGCAAATCTTGAAGAAGCATTTAAGTTGGCAGAAGGTTGTCCAACACTTGCAGTTGGGGGAAAAGTAGAGGTGAGAGATGTGATGGTTTTTAATTAATTAATTGTTATTTTATAGAGAAGTCGGGCTCATTTTATAGAAAAAATACTTGTCCTAAAATATCCATTTTTCACAAATCTTATTTTGGAATGATGAATCTATCTAATTGGCTCCGCTTCTCAATAAGATTGTCATAAAGACAACCGCATCAATCGTCCAACCATGAATAATGACCCATTAATTCCACATCTTTTTCGTTCAGAATACAGTAAAATTGTTGCCGTAATTTGCAAAACATTTGGACTTTCAAATATCCAATTGGCTGAAGATATTACGAGTAAAACTTTTCTGAAAGCATCCGAAACTTGGGGATTAAAGGGTGTGCCAGCAAATCCAAAAGCATGGCTATATACCGTAGCTAAAAATATCACAAAAGATCATTTTAAACGAGAAAAAATATTCAACCAAAAGATTGTTCCTGAGTTAAAACAAAAAGGTAATGCATCCTTTCCTACTGAAATAGATTTATCAGATAATCATATAAACGATAGTCTTTTGCAAATGCTTTTTACCATTTGCAACCCAATGATTTCCAAAGAAGCTCAGTTGAGTTTTGCGTTAAGAGTTTTATGTGGATTTGGCATCAAGGAGATATCTACCGCATTGCTGACCAGTAAATCTACCATCAATAAACGGCTAACTAGAACAAAAGAAACATTCCGAAAAAATAAAATCAAGTTGAAATTCCCAACCCAAAATGAATTGATTCATCGATTGGACAATGTACTTTCCATTCTTTACTTACTTTTCAATGAGGGATACTATTCTTCATCATCAGAAAAAACTATTCAAAAAGAACTTTGCTTTGATGCCATGAGATTATTGCATATGTTACTCCATTACCCTCCTTCCAATTTGCCCCAAACCAATGCCTTAATGGCATTGTTTTGCTTCCATACATCACGATTTGAAGCTAGAATAGACCACAATGGTGCTCCTGTTTTGTACGAAGATCAAGATCAAAATAAATGGAATTTGGACTTAATCCAAAAAGGAGAATACTATCTAGCCATGGCTTCGTCGGGAAATAAAATATCAACTTATCACCTTGAAGCATCCATTGCTTATTGGCATACAAAAATTGGAATTGATTCAAAAGAAAAATGGGAAAATATACTCCAACTTTATAATAAATTACTGCAAATAAAGTACTCCCCTGTCATTGCACTCAACAGAACATATGCCCTTTCTAAAGCCAGAAATAAGCATATTGCTATTGAACAAGCCTTGAAAATTGATCTACAAAAAAATCATTTGTATCACACTCTCTTAGCTGATTTATACCACGGAATAGACAATCAAAAAGAAAAACATCATCTGCAAATCGCATTGAAACTTGCCGATACCGAAAATGACCGTCTTGTTATATTAGGTAAAATTCGTAATCTGCATTCCTAAGAATACACCCAAAATTTCCAAAAAAAAACTTATATTTGGAACAAAGAACGAATCAATGCAAAATAATAACGAAATAAAACTTTGTCCCAACTGTGAAAAAGATGCAGGTTCTGGTAAATATTGTCAAGAATGTGGGCAAAAAAATACGCCCCTAAAACTAAATCTGATTACGCTTTTTGGAGATTTTTTCAGTATTGTATTCAATCTTGACAACAAATTTTTCAGAACACTACGTGCTGCCTTTGTCCCTGCAAAATTAGCAAACGCTTTTATTCAAGGAAAACGAAAATTATATTTGCATCCTTTTCGATTTTTCTTTTATGCTTGGTTACTTCTAGCTTTAGCCATTACTACTGGTTTTGGAAGTGAAAATTCTGCTAAAATTGAAATCTCCGAAGGGTTAAAGAAAGATTCCATAAATGTCAATTCAGTAAATAATGATGATTTTCATATTAAGGTAAGAGATAATAATTATCTTTTCACATCAGATTCAACCAAATACCTTAAAGAAACACAAGACACGATTGTTATTTTGTATCAAGATCTAGAATCTTTAGAAGAAAAAGAGTTATTTGAAAAATATAATATTAATTCATGGATTGAAAAATTGGTGGTAAAAAAAGTAGGAGATTTCAAAAGCGATGCTCCCAAAATGATAGTTTCAATACTCACTTTCCTACAACAAAATATGATTTGGCTATTTCTCTTTGTCATGCCATTTTCCGCTATTGGTCTTGCCCTATTATTTTGGCGTTCCAAAAAGTATTATTCGGAGCATATTTTATATTTGATGTATCTATTTTCTGTACTATTTATCATAATGGCAATATTTGTTTTTTTAGGACAAATTGTGGACTATACCCCTATTG
Source organism: uncultured Saprospiraceae bacterium (assembly GCA_964579315.1). Classification (GTDB taxonomy): domain Bacteria; phylum Bacteroidota; class Bacteroidia; order Chitinophagales; family Saprospiraceae; genus CAMZLN01. The sequence goes on along the minus strand of CAZOHX010000179.1, from coordinate 552 downwards.
TGGCATTCCTTCTTTTGTCTTTAGTACTTTTCTATATTTATTTCTCATTTAGAAGTATGAAAAAATTCTATCAAAGAAGTACTAGATCAACTCTATGGAAATGGATTGTGTATCTTTGGGGCAATGTTTTTCTTTTTCTAATTGGCAGTTTATTTTATCTTGTTTTATCGTTTTTATTGTCATAAAAAAAACTGTAAAAAATCAAAATACTTCCTGGTGCACCAACCTTGCCGCTTTTTTTATATCTCCTTTACTTATCACAAGAGATATATGCTCGCCAGTAATACTATTGCTGATTAAGTGCATCCATATCCTATTTTTACGAAGTGTACTAATGGCTTTTTCAAGCGCAAAATTATGTCTCCCTAGAATAGCAATAATACCAATATCATCGTTGATAATAATATTGGATATTTGATTTTTCAACAACTCATTCCTAAATTCTTTATTCAGAATAAGTTCTGTGTTTTTTATATCTTTTAAACCAATTACAAAACCAATTCCCCGCTCAGAAGAAGCTTGAGAAATCATCTTTACACTGACGCCTTTTTG
>CAZOHX010000178.1:4672-5857 GCA_964579315.1 uncultured Saprospiraceae bacterium | reverse complement strand
CATTAATAGATGTAAATATTGCTCCCGTAGGCAAACCTTTGCATTTTAAATTGACAACGCTATCAATAGAAAGCAATAATCGATCAGGTTCTATAATACTAATTTCATCAGAAATTATCACACAACCGTTGTCATCGGTAACCGTTAGGATATAGTTTCCACCATCCAAATGCTCTATCGAATCTAATGCATTGGGCAAATCTCTTTCAAATCCACCTGTCCAATTAAATTGAAAGGGAGATTGACCATCTAACACTTTCATAATGATTTTTCCATCCTTTGCTTCATTGCAAGAAATTTGATTGACTCCAAGAATCTCTATCCCAAATTCATTTGTAGCTCCAGATAAATTTAATTCTCTTGAAACACTGGTACATCCAATACCATCTGTCACCGTAACTTTATAATTGTCTGGAGATACATTATTTAATCGTCTTGAATCTGCTCCATTGGACCACAAATAAGTGTAAGGAACAATACCATTTGATGGAATAATTTCAACACTTCCACCTGGCTCACAAGTATTTTGATAAATTCGCTCATCCAAAAGGATTTTACTAACGACAACATCTACTTTGGATCTACCACTTATACAATTGAAAAAATAATCTAAATTTGGATTAGGCTGACCAAAATTAGAAGATCCACATTCATAATCTGCTGAACTATTTGATTCATCGTTGCCTGTCAATAAAATATTATATTGTTGCCCTCCCCCACAACTTCCTTGACTAAACCCGTCTCCAGACCAAGGTATGTTTGAAGCGGTAATAGGCGTACCATTAATTGTTGTACTCAATGACTGAATATCCGCATTACTCCAATTCCAAAATACAACATCTTGAACAACATTATTTTCATCCAGCAACATGACCCACCCCTTAAAAAAAGATCCCGATAGCCATTTAAAATTAGCACCCCAATTTGAATTAGTTCTTGTCATAACTTGTTTTACCGCCATATTTCCTAACTCCCATGGAACAGCAATAAAATTATTAATATTCAAACGATCATCACTTACAAAAACCTTCCACCCCGTATAATCATGAGCAACATCTATATTTTGGATTTCAACACCCGAATTGTTATAATTCAAAAAGATTTGAGTAATTTTTAGTCCACTGCCAATCTCCACCGCATCTTGTACATAATAGGACTGATTATGATTGAGAGCACCTGTTTCAT
>CAZOHX010000178.1:0-4662 GCA_964579315.1 uncultured Saprospiraceae bacterium | reverse complement strand
GTTAATAGGTTTCCACCTTGAGCAGCATCATACCATTCTACGCGTCCACTTGGGTTTGAAACAACTTTTAATTCGGCACTTTCTCCATAACAAATTTCAATTTTATTTTCAGCCAATTGTAACAAATCAATATCTGAATCATCCGCCATACCGTTGCAATTTTCATCAATTTGGTTACACATAATTTCTACTCCATTGGGATTAATCATTGGATTTGTATCATCACAATCTCCACCAACAGCTATGTATCCAACAGGTGCATTACTCAAACAAGAATATAAGACATTTCCATCATCTCCAAAGTTATCTCCGTCTTGATCCCGATAATATGCATAAGCACCCAGTCCGTTATCCAACGACCCGTAAAATTCAAAATCATCAATCGCAATATCACTATTTCCATTTGTACCTGTCTTTCCGATAATTCTAAATTGAACATCTTTTCCATCATATGCACTTAAATCCAAATAAGCCTTTAGCCATTGATTTCTTTGATTTCCCGTTTTTTGCCAAATAGTTGCCCATCCAGTTCCAGAAAAATCATTAATTTCTAATTTCAAACTATTCACTTCTAGACCGTACATGAAATAACTAAATCCCAAATGACAACCAGAAAAAGGAGCAATAACATGCGTACAATTTGATGTCAAAATTCCTTCCCCATTACTACATGCTATGTTTGAAGATTCCAAATAAAGATATTTTCCACCTCTAGTAACATCATCCGTAGGCCCCGTAAAAGCGGTCGGTGTCGAGCCTTGAGCAATTGACCAATCTAATCCATCAGAAGTTGTATTTTTCCAAAACCCATTTAAATTGCATGCAGCACCACAATTGGATAAACAATCTGATTCTAAATCAAAATTTTCAATAATTGTCGGTACATTACCATTGCACCTTGTTTGTCCATAGACTAAGCAAGAAAAATCGGAAAATCTGTTACCAATACACTTTCGTTGAACGAAAATTTCATAATTTGTATTCAATTGTAGATTTGATACTTCATAAAAATCATCATTTGTTAGAAACAAAGTAGCAGAACTCAAAGGAAAACCCTCTTCCACAACTGATATTCGAGACTCTTCGCCTGAGATAACGGGATCCCAATGAACTACCAAACTCGTTTCAGACTCATCTGTAACATACACGCCTGTGGGAGCGGAACAATTAAATGGGGACAATTCCAATTCAATAAAAACCAATTTCCCAACATGATCAGGTGCATCATCACAAATTTGAAGATGCCATAATCCGTTGGCAATTGACCCGTCTAGCCCACTAAAACTATTTTCAGGGAAAAAACTCCCATTAAAACTCAATAAGGATGGATCATTAATATTAAAATTGGCATCACATGTATTCTCCGTAAAAGAAGTATAATTATCACAAGTACCGTCATTTATTCCATATCCATCAATATTTGCACCGCCAAGATTCGATGCTAAAATGATACTTTGACCATTTGGAGCTATCAATTTTAAAGTTATATCTTGCTCCCAAGGATGATCTACTATTATATTTACTTTTCTCAATTTGACATCATCTCCTAAGATACCTCCTATGGGAGCTGATGAAACATTGACATTGAAGTTAATGCCCGTAGGACAATTATTGTCGGGAATGGATAAATTCAAATGGCAACCCTGTCCATTATTAATATCTGTCGTTGCTAAAATATTATTTACAGACCAGCCACTTTTAGAAGTACCACAATCTGCACGAACACGAAATTCATAAGTAGTACCTGATTGTAAATTTGAAACGGTAAATGGATTTGAATTTGCCACCACTTCACTCCAAGTACTTGTCCCCACTACTTTATATCCGATATTCCAAAGTGTTTCGGCAGGAGAATCACTATTCCATCCAATACGAATATGCATCGTATCTTTTTGAACTATATTTAAATGATTGGGTGCATTTGAACAAGGTGTGTTTTGAATAGATGCAAACGAAACACTGATACTTAATATGAAACTAAGTATTATCATCAACAGTTGTCTAAGATTGTTTTCTCTCCCTTTTATCAAACTCATGCAGTATAGCTTCTTTACAAGTAATAAGTTACTTGTATAGTAAAAAGGATATGTTTTTTAGTTTTGGATTAATAATTTGTAATACAAATATATGGATAATATTTAAAAACATAGCATACTCTACCGTCTTTTTTATGTAAGGACATCATATTTTATAATTTCAAATATTTAAAATCCACTTGCCTTGTAATTTTAGGACTTTTTCAATTACATCTCTTACACAACCATCTCCTCCTTTTCTAGGCGAAATATATCTCGAAACACGCTGAATTTCTATTGTAGCATCGCTAGGACAAACAGGCATACCCACCTTGGTCATCGGATCATAATCGGGAATATCATCGCCCATATATAAAACGCCACCCAATTTTAAGTCATATAAATCAACAATTTCTTCTAAAACCGATAATTTATCTTTTATTCCTGTATAAATATCTTGAATTCCTAATCCTTTCAATCTTGTCGCAACTCCTTGTGAATTTCCTCCTGTAATAATACATATTCTCAAACCTGATTCAAGTGCCATTTTCATAGCATATCCATCACGGGTATTCATCTTTCGAAGTAATTGTCCACTTTCTGTAATGATCAATTGGCTGTTCGTAAGTACTCCATCCACATCAAAAATCATGGTGTGAATGTCCTTGAAATCTTCTAAATTATTCATAAAGTATATTTATTTTGCGCAATGTATCAAAATATTTAGATAAATATCTCAAAATGCTATTGATTATCACGCCATTCATGCACCCAAAGTGCTTGAATCTGTTCCAAATGTCCTTCACTGCAATCTTCTCTTTTCCCTTGAAAATTGGGCAAGGCTAAAATCCAATCTATCAATTCGGTAAATCTAATTCTGTAAATTTTACCCTCATTGAAGTCATCTCCAAATTTTTCATACAATCCCATTGCAATATCTTCATGATCTGTCCACTCAATGGGTAAATCATCGATTCCGTTAAATGCCATATTTAATATTTTTTAATGTTAAAATGAAGAAAGATTAGTGCTCGTGCCCAATAATTTGTCTTTGATCTGGAATTTCAATCTCAATTTCAGCATCTTTTTCTAAAACTACTGCTTGGCATCCCAATCTTGATTCCATTCTTGGATTATTGGCTCTGTCAATAAAGTCTTCTTCTTGATCTGATATCTCTTCCAAAAATTCATCTCCCTTGTTGACATATACATGACATGTACTACAAGCACAGACTTCTCCACAATTGTGATTCAAATCAATATTATTTTCATGCGCTATTTCCAAGATAGATTTTTCCGTATCAAAATCAGTGACTATGACATCTTTAATCGTTTTATCTTCAAACGTAAATTTAATTTTTCCCATTTTCTACTTTCAATTTTTGCAAACTTAATAAAAATTACTTAATTAGAACAATTCTAGATAAGAACTTGTTTCCAATAAAAATAAATAATGAAGAAAACACTTGTACTAGGGGCTTCTCCTAATCCTGCCAGATACTCAAATATGGCAGTTATGTCGCTTCGAGCAAATAATCACCCTGTAGTTGCGGTCGGACTTCGAAATGGAATTATCGCCGATGTCGTTATAGAAAAAGGACAACCCATTCATGAAAATATTGATACTGTAACGTTATATCTAGGTCCAAAAAATCAAATTGCTCAGTATGATTACATCCTTAGTTTACATCCCAAAAGAATAATTTTTAATCCTGGAACTGAAAATGGAGAACTTATGGCTCTCGCAGAAAATGCGGGAATCCAAGTGGAAGTGGCTTGTACTTTGGTACTTTTGAGATTAGGTAGTTATTAATCACTGAAGTTTATGCCCAACTGGCTAAATATTCATATTTTTTTAGTAATTTCGACCCAATTATTTGAGAAAACTAACTGATATGGAAAAAAAAGATGCATATTCTGCGGTACATTATGATAATTACCTGCAACTGGATAAAATACTAAATGCTCAAAACCCAAGGAGCGTTGAATTGGGCAAACCCGCTCATGATGAAATGCTTTTCATCGTTATCCATCAAGTTTATGAACTTTGGTTCAAGGAAATCATCCACAATCTTTCATCAATTATGGTAATGTTTGAAAAAGATCAAGTGGATGAGAAAAGTATTAGTGTAGCAGTAGGTCGTTTAAAACGAATTATTGAAATTTTAAAAGTTTTAATTGATCAAATTCAGATTTTGGAAACCATGACCCCTTTGGATTTTTTAGATTTTAGAAATTATCTACTTCCTGCATCAGGATTCCAAAGTTTTCAATTTAGATTTGTGGAAGTTGCTTTGGGACTAAAAAAGCCGAAACGCACCACCTATGGTCAAAAAGATTATCAAGAACCCTTTTCAAAAGAGCAAATAGAACGATTAAATGCTCTTGAAAAGGGAGATTCCATGTTGCAATTATTAGAAAAATGGTTAGAACGTATCCCCTTTTTAGAATTTGATGATTTTAATTTTCTAGAAAAATATCAAGTTTCTATTAAAAATATGATTGAAAATGACCGTAAAGCGGTTATGCATTCAAAACATATTGATGATAATCAAAAAGCACTTCGCCTACGTATGTTGGATGAATCCAAAAAGTATTATGGAAATGTCTTTGACGAAACAAAACATCAAAAATTGGTAGATGATGG
>CAZOHX010000177.1:0-5862 GCA_964579315.1 uncultured Saprospiraceae bacterium | reverse complement strand
GTTTGGTTCAAAAATTTCTGGTTTCATTGGATTGTCTTTTTTAATGACCGCTAACACCCATATACCCCCAATTACAGATACATCTCTTAACTCTACAAGTGTCATAACTTATTTTCATCCCAAACATACAACTTTCCAACAACATATCCAAAAACTACCAACACTTTATATTATTAATCTAAATCGTTCCAAATCAAAACAAAGGTCCATGTAAATTAAGATTACAGTAAACAATAGGTAGCAAATGAATAACACAAGGAATGCACCATAGATTTAACATTAAAACAAATAAGGAAACAATCGATAAGTCTCAGACATATATTCTTGATAATCATTGCCAAATCGTTGGGTAAGAAACTTTTCTTCCATAAAAATTTTCATCAATAGGGCAACTAGCAAGCATAAAAAAATGCCTAAACGTAGTGGACTAAAATACGTAATTGCTGATATGGCAAAAAACACGATAATCCCAGTGTACATAGGGTTTCGAATGATCTTATAAGGACCTGATGTTACAAATTGAGCAGTCGATTTAACTTCTGGTTGAATATTAAAATTCCCAATTTTCATAGCCAATACACCCCAAATAGAGAAAATAAATGCTAAAATCTGGATATAGAATAACAGAGATGTACTTTTTGCCATAAATCCATCATAAGCAAAAAATGCAAAAGCAGAAAACTGAATAATTACTAAAATGAGTGATTTGGTGGACATAAAAATTACTTTTTTTTACAAATGTATCTTCTTTAAACAACATAGCGCGGCATTCTTTGTTTAATAAACAACAAACTTAATAGTTTAAAAAGAAATTAAAAACGTGCATAAATTTAATCTCACTTTACTAATATCCATTTTTTGTTTTTCTCTCACTTTGGCTCAAAACAAGAAAAATATCAAGGAACAAATTGATAAAATCATCAACTTCGATGAGCAAATCAACTTTTCTGAGACACCTGACATTTTAATAGGAGTAATCGTCAAAGACTCTACCTTTATTTTCCACTATGGCAACCAAACTATATTGACGGACTCTTCCATTTTTGATATTGGGGGAATTACTAAAATATTTACAGCAACCCTAATTCACAAAATGATAGAAAAAGGGGAATTATCCTTAAAAGATAAGATTAATCTTCCTTCTGATCATCATTTTCATCCAACCATCGAAGCACTCCTCTCCCATCAATCTGGATTGCCTAGAATTCCTGACAATTTAGGACAATATGAAAGGGATATGAATAATCCTTATGCAAAATATTCAAAAAAAGCATTATTTTCTTTTTATAAAGCCTTTTCTCCTTCGGAAAGCAAATTAAATGCTTCATATAGTTATAGTCATGTTGATTATGCCATTTTGCGACATTTTATTGACAATAAATTTTTAAATGAGTATAATTATTTACTAAATGAGTATGTGTTACATCCAATGCATCTTCAAGATACTTATCTCTCCTTGCCAGATGAGAAAAAATCTTTTTTAGTACAGGGTCACTCCCCTTTTGGGCAGGAAATTATCAAAAATGATTACAATGCCTTTAAAGGTAGTTTGGGTATCTATTCCAGTATGAGAGATTTATTAAATTTTACTCAAGGCAATCTTGGATTAAAATATCCTGATTTTCAGAGTATTTTCGACACGATGCAAATGCCCTTAATCCCCACCAAAATCTCAAATCATGCCTACATGGGACTGGGTTGGCACGTCATTAAAAAGAAAAAATACTATAATGCGATTGCACATGTAGGAGTGACAAAAGGACATTCTTCTATTATTGCCTTTGTAAAAGAAACACAAACTGGAGTAATCATTTTATCCACATCTTCAAAAAAATATAATAATCTTGCGTTTTTGATTCTAAGAATGCTTAATTTTAATTGGAAAAAGAAATAGATATGGCAAAAAAGAAAAAAAATAGAATCGGTGTAATGTACTCAACTGATCCAGATTTTCAGTTTCAGACTGAAAATAATGAAGAAGAAACCTTATTTCCAGACGAGCAAAAACTATATGTAGAAATTGATCGAAAAAAAAGAAAAGGTAAAGAAGTTACCTTGATTACTGGATTTATAGGCACAGATGAAGATTTGAAAGACCTAGGTAAATTCTTGAAAACAAAATGTGGGGTGGGTGGATCCGTAAAAGATGGAGAGATTCTCATTCAAGGAAATCAACGTGATAAAATTTTAGCTATTTTGAAGGAAAAAGGCTATACTAAGACTAAGCGTAAGGCAGGATAAGAAAAGGTTTACTAAACTTTGAAAGTTTAGTAAACCTATTTTCAAACAAAAATTTTCTACTTAGCTTGCATAATAAATGCATCATCGTAGTATTTTCTTCGAATCTTTTTAAGTGTTTTGTTAACGATAGCACAATCTTCATAAATTCCAACCCTCGTCAATCCCTTAAATGGTACTTTAAATATGGAATATCCTTGATTATCTAATTTACCAATCAATTTTTTAACATTTATAGCATCTCCAAATGCACCTATCACAATGATACAATCGCCTCGGTTAGAAGCAGTAGATGACTTACTAGAAGTTTCTGAACTAGACTCTTTTTTCGTAAAACTAGCAGTAGTTGTGGTATCTTTAATATCACTCTCGATTACTTCGTCCAGTACAATATCATCTTCTAATGCTGAAATTGAATCCAATTCAGTAATATCTTCATCCAAATCAATATCTTCTTCTTCAAAATCATCTTCATCTATATTTTCATCCGTTGCTGTTTCAACTACTTCATCTTCTTCTATATCCGCTTTCCCATCAACAACTTTATTTTTATCTAAAGAATCAGCAATGACTTGATTGGGAACGGTTTCAGCATATTCATTATCGATATTTTTATGATTGTGCTTTCTTTCAGGCATTGGATGGATTGCGACAAATGTTTTTCCATCAATTTCCAAAGATTCTAACCTTGGATTAGGCATCTGTGTTTGTGTATTCAATTGAATAATAGAATTATCAGCATTGAAAGAATAATATCCAATCAAAAGTCCTGCAAGAGCAATCACCAAAATTGCGATAAAAAAATCAGTTTGATCCCTTTGGTTTTTAAAATATTTTGAAAGCATTATAGTCTATTTTTCGTTTTAGAATTTTTAATATCAAAAGCAGATGAGTATAAAACCCATCTGCTCCTTATTATTGATATTTGACTATTTTTTCTTATTCATATTATCGAAAAATTTCTCCATTTGCTTTCCTGCCGCTTCTCGACCACCTAATCCGAAAGATAGAGCAAATGCAACAGCAATAGCACCCAATGTAAGACCGAATGCTAGATTAACTATACTTTCAGCAATCCCCATAGTATGTAGTGCGAAAGCCAAGAAAATGCCCATAATTGCAAATTTTGCAATCGGAACAAACATCGTACTATTGCTAGAATTTTCTAGTAATTTAGTAGCGATTCTAGAGATAGCCATTCCACCCATCAAGATGATCATCCCAAAAAATACCTTGCCTGCAATGTGGAAAATATCATTTAAAATACCTTCTACTTGTCCTAAACCCAATTTATCAACTGCTGCAATTATACCTGTAAACATGATGAAAAACATTGCAAATTTACCAATAACACTTGACAATGACGTTTTTCCCAAAACGGATTCAAGACCTAAATTACTTGCAAAATTATCCACGCCCATATTTCTTAGCAATTCTGTCACAAAAGAAATTACATATTTACCTACGATGTAGAAAACAGCTAATAATATAACAGCTGCAATAATTCTTGGAATTGAATTCATCAATGTACCCAACATTTCTGTGGCAGGTTTTGAGATTGCATCCATTTTTAAGGCATCCAAGGCAACAATCAAAATAGGGATAAAGACAATCACAAATACTATTTGTTTTACCAATTTTGGCAAATCCATAGTACCCGCACTAAATCCAATTTTTTCTCCCATTCCTTCAAGCCTAGCTGACAAAAATCCCGTCATTTCAGATACGATTGACGCAATCATATAGCCCGCAAATCCAATTATTCCACCTACTAAAATATTTGGAATAAATCCAGTAAATTTATTAAGCATATCTTGTAATGGATCCAAAACGCCATCAACACCAAGCATATTTAAAGAAATAATCAAAGTGTAAATGACTATAAGATAATAGGCTAATTTGGCTACAAATTTATCCACTCGAAAACTAGTATGCAATTTTGCAGCAATTTTCTCATCGATACTAGTTCCACGTAAGATTCGCTCTACCAATTTTTTAATAAGCCTAGCAATAAAAAATCCAATAAGAATTACTAATAGAGCACCTATAATTTTTGGTAAGACATTCCCAAATCTAGTACTCAAAGATGGCATTAGGTTGTTAATAAAATCATTCATTTTCTCTGTATGTTTTGTTTTAAATAATTATGCCCTTGAACTAAAACAGAATGGAGAATTTTGCAAAAAAATTATCTATTCTGGTTAGAAGACACGTTTTCTCTGTATTAGGACGCAGAACTAATAAAATGTCACATAATATTATTCTTTTTTAAAATATTAATTTCAATCAATACAATATTGATTATCAAGATGATAAGGAGATTTATTTAATCTTTAAAACTCAATAAAAATACTTCAAAAACAAAAAAATCCGAAACCGTTAAATAAACAGTCTCGGATCCATGTTTTTATAATATATAAACTTAGTAACTAAGCATTTGCCGATGCCTCTTCTTGGGTTAATTTCTGCTGAATATCATGCGGCACTTTCGTAAATTCTGCAAATTTCCTTGAAAATTTAGCTTTACCTTGAGAAATTGATCTCAAAGTAGTAGAATATTGATACATCTCCGCCAACGGAACCTTAGCCGTTATTTTTTGATAATGACCATCTGCGTCCATTCCTTGAATCATGGCTCTTCTTGTTTGCAAATCCCCCATTATATCTCCCATCGCATCCGAAGGACATAAAATATCCACATCATAAATGGGCTCTAATAGTTGTGGACCTGCTTGTAAAAAATTGCTTTTAAATACATTACTTGCTGCCAACATAAACGCCATATCATTTGAATCCACTGGATGCATTTTACCATCATAGATACAAACACGGATATCCAAACAAGGCGAATTTGTCAAAGGACCTTCTTGCATTTTTTGCATTACACCTTTTTTAATGGCATTTGAATATTTATAATCAATAGATCCACCTACTATACACCAAAGAAATGCTAGTTTACCACCCCAAGGCAATTCTTCCACGGACTCATGTCTGACAGAAAGACCATCTGGACTAGGCATTCCCTCATAATAAGGCTCTATGCGCATATGTACTTCCCCAAATTGTCCTGCTCCACCACTTTGTTTTTTATGTCTATAACTACCATTGACCATTTTGGTAATTGTTTCCCTATATGAAATTTTTGGTTTTTCAAAATTCATATGAATATTATTGACTTTCTCGACTCTATATTTAATAATATCAAGGTGCAATTGTCCTTGACCATGGAGAATAGTCTGTTTCAAGGAAGCGGATTGCTCTACGACCAACGTAGGATCTTCCATTGAAATCGTATGAAGTGCAGCCATCATTTTTTCAATTTCTTTTGAATTTTCGGGAACGACCGCCGCTCTAATCCTTGGTTCTGGGAATGGAATAGGTGTCAATTTTCGTTCTACACCTTTCTCATTCAAAGTATCATTTGTGTGAGTATTTTTCAATTTTACAGTAGCCCCTAAATCTCCTGCATATAATTTATCAACAGGATGACGATCCTTTCCATTAGAAATAAACAATTGGCTAAACCTTTCCCCATTTCTAGTAGTTGCATTGACCAATTCATCCCCATGTTTTAAGATTCCCGAAGCCACTTTATAATAAGATACATTACCGATTCGTGGCTCA
>CAZOHX010000176.1:0-5895 GCA_964579315.1 uncultured Saprospiraceae bacterium | reverse complement strand
ATCCAAAGAATAGGAATCCAATCTCAGACCCCGAAGTGGGTCAAATATTATTCATCCAAATGCCCCAAATTTGTGACACACTCAAATGAATTATTTTTGATAAAATTTCCATCCAGACACTACTTACCGCAATTGATATTTAAGTCCAAAGAAAACGCCCAACGCTAAGTCACGACTTTGATATGACTGACCCGTTCCCGTAGGCCCTACTCCTCTATATGTACCTCCAATATCTAAACTCAATCGACGTCCTAGATAACGAATTCCTAATGAAAGATGTGGCTCATATTTTTCTACCATTTTAGATGACGCCAAGTCTTTTTCGACATATTGGACGGGTTTGATCCAATTGTCGGTAATTAATGCAAATTGTTTTAAGACCCGTGCTATTCCACTAAAAGTATAGATAGGTCTGTTTGTAAACTGCTTTTGTTTTGGAAGTGACACTCCAAATGAGATATTGGTCTCTTTATTTCCAAAAGTATTGATTAAAAATGGCATTAGGGTTGTACTATCGGGTAATAAATCCCAATTAGAATTGGGGCGCATGAAGTAAGATCCAAAGGCAACATTCCACTTGTCACTTGCTTTATAACTAGCTTTAAGCGAGCCAAAAAAGTAGGTTTTATCCTTGAAAGGTCTTTTGAATCTAAAACTATTTGCAAATCCAACATCTGCTCCAACACTCATCGATAACCAATCCATGATACCTATTTCTATTGCGTTGAAGTACAAATTTTTACTGTGAAAATCAACTTGTCCTTGCTGTATGGTATATCCAGATGGAGAGAATAGATAATTGGCATAGTTTGAATTCAATTGCTTTTCTTTGGTTTTGAAATAAGGCATATCTTTGATTTTCTCTACTTCATTATAATCCAATAAGTATCTTTGCCCATCATCGCTTACTATTACAAAATAATTTGATCTTTGTTGGGTTGCCTTACCCACAATTGCCGTACTGTCTTTGAGTATGACTTTCTTTCTTCCTATAAATAATTTTTTCTTTTCATAATCAATGCGGTACAAAGGTCGAATTGATTTCACATCTAAAATAGATACAATTTCATTCCCAAAAAGGGTGGATTTTAGTAATATTTTGCCTCGATCCAATGTCTCAATTTTACCTTCAAAAAGTCGATTGTCTTTCATCCATACTTCGTATATTTGATAAGGATCATCTGGGATTTCAATTGGCTCATTTTGAGCAAAACTAGGGAAGTTAATCAAAATGAGTATAAAAAATAGTATAAATTTCAGTACAGACATGTTGTTGCTTTTTATTTTTATCTTTAGACACTAAATTACACTAAATTCTCATAGGATTGAAAATATTAAACCATATCTTTGCAAATATTGAGTAAATTTAACATTTCCTTATGAGTGCATATGACAATACATACGTGGCGATTATGGCGGGAGGCATTGGCAGTCGCTTTTGGCCCGCAAGTAGAACGCACAGACCCAAGCAATTTTTAGATATCCTTGGAGTGGGGAAATCTTTGATTCAATTGACTGCAGAGCGTTTTTTAAATCTTTGTCCCAAAGAAAATATTTTCATCGTTACCAATGCAATTTATAAGGATTTGGTGATGGAACATTTGCCTTTTTTGACTGAAAATCAGATATTATGTGAACCTTCAAGGAATAATACCGCTCCCTGTGTAGCATATACTGCGTTTAAATTGCAGCAAATTAATCCCAATGCCAATTTTATTGTAGCTCCATCTGACCATATTATTTTGAATGAAAGCAAATTTATTGAAACGGTCAAAAAGGGATTGGCTTTTACGGCTACCAATAATGCTCTTTTGACTTTGGGGATTGCCCCTACTCGACCCGATACGGGATATGGTTATATTAAATTTAATCAACAGGGAGACAACGGAATTCATAAAGTAGAACAATTTACAGAAAAACCTGATTTAAAAACAGCAAAGCAGTTTGTTGCATCTGGAAATTATGTTTGGAATGCAGGAATTTTTATTTGGAATGCAAATTCTATTATTTCAGCTTTTGATAAATATGCCCATGAAATATATGCAATTTTAAAAGATGATGTGGTCTATAATACCAATAAAGAACAGGCATTTATTGATGAAAAATATCCTACTACACCTAAAATATCAATTGATTATGCCATCATGGAAAAAGCAGATAATGTTTATACTATTCCATCTGAATTTGGTTGGTCTGATTTAGGAACATGGGGTTCATTGCATTCAGAAAGTGACCATGATGATGATAAAAATGCAATCAATGGGGTAACTGTTTTGGAAGATACTAAAAATTGTCTGATTCGTTTGCCTAAAAACAAGTTGGCAGTAATCAAAGGCTTGGATAATTTTATTATTGTAGATGAAGGTGATGTTTTATTGATTTATCCAAAAGATAAGGAGCAGGAAATTAAAGCAATAACGGCTAGTATTAGAGCAAATAAAGGAAATGTTTTTTTATAGTTTTTCTCTGCGTTGTTATTTTAAGGAGTACAAGTACTTTTTGAACGAACAATCAAAAACTAAATTAACTAAAACTAAATCAAGAAATGAATACGCAACATCCAAAATGGAATTTTCAAGAATTTACAACTTTTTTATTACTTTATGCGGCTGATGCAGACTATGTAATCACTACCGAAGAGAAAGATTTTATTTTACATCGTGCCAATATGGAGACCTTTCAAAAGGTTTGGGATGATTATAAATTGATGAATGATTATGAAAAAATACAAACCATTTTGGCATATAAAGGTACACACTACCCTACTGTTGCACAAAAAAATGAATTGATTGACCTTATTAAAAGGGAATTTTATGCAGATGGAGACTTTAGTATTTTAGAGAAAAATTTATTATTGACTTTAGATAAATTAATGTAATTCACAATGACTATGGATCAAGATTCTGTTGCAGTATTTGCAACACCGATTACAATTGGATTGATTGTACTAGAGATTATTTATAGTAGTATTTATAAGAAAAAATACTACGATGTCAAAGAAACGGTTACCAATTTTTACTTGACGGCTTTGAATATTGGTGTCAATCTAGCGGTACGGGTTTTCTATATTTTTATTTATACTTACTTTTATGAGCATCGATTATTTCAAATAGAAAATGTATATCTATATTGGTTTACATTGGTGATATTGGAAGACGTTTTATATTATTTTTTGCATCTTTTGGATCATACCAGTCGGTTGTTTTGGGCCATTCATGTGACTCACCATAGTTCTACGGATTATAATTTTACGGTTGGGTTTCGGTCTTCGGTATTTCAACCTTTGTACCGTTTTTTGTTTTTTATTCCGATTGCATTAATGGGATTTTCAGCGATGCATATCATGGCTATTTATTCCTTGACTCAAATTTGGGGAATATTCGTTCATACCAAAGCCATTAAAAAGATGCCCAAATGGATTGGATATATCTTTGTTACACCATCTCAACATCGAGTTCATCATGGGAGCAATATTCAATATTTAGACAAAAATATGGGAATGCTATTGATCATTTGGGATCGAATATTTGGTACTTTTCAAGAAGAGTTGGATGATGAAGAAGTGCATTATGGATTGGTACATAATCCAGAGAATCGGGGACCTATAAATATAGTTTTTCATGAATTTAAGGAAATTTTCAAAGATTTAAGAAAAGCAGACAATTGGAAAGATCGTTTGAAATATATCTTTTATCCCCCTGGTTGGTCGCACGATGGTAGTAAGAAAACGAGTAATCAATTGCGAAAGGAAATGGGAATAGATTAGCTATTTATAAACTATTTAGATGAAATGGCGTTTTTAATAAAATCAAGTCATTCATCTAAATTAAATATACTCAGATATGAAAAATGAAGAAATCAAAAATTCTGTAAAGGTAAAATATACAGAAATTGCCATACAAACCCAAGAAGAAAATGCTAACTCTTGTTGTGGAGTAGGCGGCTGTTCTACTGTTGATTATGCTATCTTTGCAGAAGATTATAGTAAATTGAAAGGCTATAATAAAGATGCTGATCTTGGATTGGGTTGTGGAATTCCTACTGAGTTTGCACATATTAAAGAGGGGGATACCGTTTTAGATTTGGGTTCTGGAGCTGGAAACGATTGCTTTGTGGCAAGAGAATTAACAGGCGTGACAGGAAAAGTGATTGGAGTAGATTTCACAGATGCTATGATTAATAAGGCTAGAACCAATGCCGAAAAGTTGAAATTTAATAATGTAGAATTCCGTCAAGGTGATATTGAAAATATGCCTATTAGTGATAACTCAATTGATGTGATTGTCAGTAATTGTGTTTTGAATTTGGTACCTGATAAAGTAAAAGCTTTTGCAGAAATGCATAGGGTTTTGAAAGCAGGGGGGCATTTTAGTGTTTCTGATGTAGTGCTTCAAGGAGCATTGCCTGATGGATTAAAAAATGATGCAGAAATGTATGCTGGCTGTGTGTCTGGAGCGATTCAGATGGCTGATTATCTCAATATTATTCATCAAGCGGGATTTGAAGAAGTTGCTGTTCAAAAGCAGAAAGTGATTGTGTTGCCAGATGAAATTTTATCTCAATATCTGAATGAAGATGAAATTACAAACTATAAAAATGGTGATTTTGGAATTTTCAGTATTACTGTTTTTGGTGAAAAAGCAGGCTGTGATCCTGAATCTGGTTGTTGCTGTTGAGCAGATGAGACATCCCCAATTTCGTTAGGGAATAGTTAAGTGCTATGCAGTTGAGTCAAAAATAGCATTACATTAGCTGAAAATTCAAGCTATTGTTGTTACTCTTTTATTGACTCAACTGCAAACCATTTGTAGGATTATCATTTAGATTATCAACTTCACTCATCGCCCTATAAAAAAGCATTAAACTAAGCATCCTTCAACATAAAATTCAACAATTTCTCCATTTTATCCAAAGATTCCCCCTTTCGATTAGCATAATCTTCCAATTGATCTTTTTTAATTTTTCCAACTCCAAAATATCGAGTTTCGGGATGAGAAAAATACCATCCACTTACGGAAGATGCAGGATACATCGCATAACTTTCTGTCAATTTAATACCAACATTTTTCTCTACATCAAGCAATTTCCAAAGCGTTTCTTTCTCAGTGTGATCAGGACAAGCGGGGTAGCCTGGAGCAGGTCGGATACCTTGATATTTTTCTTCTACCAGTTGGGTGATTGAAATCTGCTCATCTCGTGCGTATCCCCAAAATTCTCTACGGATTTTTTGATGTAATAATTCAGTAAATGCCTCGGCAAACCTATCTGCTAGAGCCTGTAACATAATAGTATTGTAGTCGTCCAAATTCGCTTTAAATTTTTCAATTTGGGTTTCAATACCCAATCCTGTCGTAACGGCAAAACAACCCACGTAATCTGGTTTACTACCTTTTGGAGCAACATAATCAGATAAACAATAATTTTTGGCTGCTCCTTTAGATTTGTCTTGCTGTTGTCTCAAATGAAATAACTTTGAAAGCAGGGTATCTCTATTTTCATCGGTATATAATTCTAAATCATCATCATTGACCCTATTAGCTGGAAATAACCCAAAGACCGCATTGGCTTGAATCCATTTAAGTTGAATAATTTCTTCCAGCATTTTTTTTGCATCTTCATACAATTGACTAGCTTGTTCTCCCTTTTTGGGGTCAGTTAATATGGCAGGAAATTTACCTTTGATTCCCCACGTTGAGAAAAAAGGTCCCCAATCTATGTATTGAGCAATTTCATCTAATGGATAATTTTTTAAAATTTTAATTCCTAAAAAGTTAGGTTTAGGTGGAGTATAGTTTTCCCAATTGAGTTCCAATTTATTGGCTCTAGCTTCCGCTAATGAAATATATTTTTGGGGAGAGACATTCGCTGCTCGTAAAATACTCATTCTTTCATATT
>CAZOHX010000175.1:0-5909 GCA_964579315.1 uncultured Saprospiraceae bacterium | reverse complement strand
TACACCCATTCGTTTCCATATCAAATGGAAAATAATTAGCACTACCCTCCAATTCCCAATAAAATTTGGTTCGTTTGTTTGGGTGATTACCAATCTCATTCATCGTTGCTGCATCGAAAATCCGACCATTAATAATCGTATATTTTACAGAATTGGAATTTCGAATATTTTCCAAAGGATTTTTATCCAAAATAATCATATCCGCTAGTTTACCTTCTTTCAAAGAGCCTATTTCTGATTCCATTCCTAAATAAGTGGCACCGTTTAGCGTTGCCGCTTTTAGAGCTTGCATGTTGGTCATACCACCTTGTGCCAACATCCACAATTCCCAATGGGCTCCAATTCCCTGAATTTGACCATGAGATCCTAATTGAATGCTCACTCCTGCATCATTTAGATTTTTACAGGATTTGGATACTAAAATATGTCCATTTTCATATTCTTCTTCAGGAATTTTCGTTCGATGACGTGATCTAGAATCGATGATTGGTCTAGGTGTAAAAGTCAATAATTTTTTATCTTCCCAAACATTGGTGTGTTGATACCAGTAATATTCTCCATTGATGCCTCCATAATTTACAATCAGGGTAGGGGTATTTCCCGTTTGGGTATGTGACCAAAATTGAATTACATCATTATATAATGGAGCAACGGGTATATTGTGCTCAATTCCCGTATGTCCATCTGCTACCATTGACATATTGTGATAAAAAAAAGATCCCCCTTCTGGATAGACATTCATTTTGAGTTCACGAGCCGCTTTGATGATTTGTTGTCGTTGTTCTCGCCTTGGTTGATTATAACTTTTGACAGAAAAGGCTCCAAAAGCTTGGGTTCTTCGCAATGCGGAGCGTGCATCATCCAAATTTTCAATAGGAGCTTTAAAATCGCCATCAGCTCCGTATAAAATGGTTCCTGTAGAGAAGATTCTAGGACCAATCATATTTCCTGCTTTGACCATTTCCGATTGGGAAAATGCCATTTCTGAATTGGTAGATGGGTCATGAGTAGTGGTTACACCATAGGCTAGATTGGTATAATACTCCCAATGTTTTTGTGGGCTCAATCCATATCTAAATTGTCCTAAATGTGCATGTACATCTACGAAACCTGGCATAATTGTTTTTCCAGTACAGTCGATAATGGTAGCTTTTTTAGGAATTTCCACTACACCTTCACTTATTTTTGTAATTTTATTTCCTTCAATGAGAATGGTCGCATTTTCAAGGACTTTATCATTTTCCATCGTGATAACACGGGCGTTGGTCAAGGCAATGAGTCCTTTGGGAACATCATATTTTGCGGTTAACCCAATATCAATTCCCGTTGAATCCATAGGTGGAACGCTATCAACGGCACCTTCTAGAAAAGTAAATCGTTCTGTCAAAGGATTTGAAAAATAAGTATCTCCCAAAGTCCATTGGATAGATTTACTGTCTTTCGACCAATGCAACGCAATTCCAGCATCTCGTGCCACCTGTGCTACGGGTACAGATTTGATATTCGCCCCCATTTCCATCGCTTTCCCATGCAACGGCATCTTTGCAATATAAACCTTGTGTAAATCAGAAAAAGCAATCCATTTATTATCAGGACTAGGTGTAAATTGAGTGGCATATTTACTGGTGAAAATAGTTTTTTTATCATTCCCATCTAAATCCACACTATGAAATCCCTTTTTTAAACTACCAAAAATATAGCCTCCTGTTTGATAGAAAATGCGGTCACCTTTGGTATTAAAAACTGGATTTTGACCTTCTTTAGTTACCAATTTCACGTTTTGACCATTGGCATCCATTGTATAAATGCCAGGATGTTGAGAAAATAAATATCCTTGATGCATATTGCCCCCTTCCTTTCTATAGACAATCATTTTTCCGTTTTGAGCATAGCTAGGTGTTCTGAATATACCTTTTTCGGTGGTCAAATCGGTTGTTTTTTTGGAATTCAGGTTCATTTTCACAATTTTTCCCATCGTTTCATCATTCCAAGTAACAAAAATCAAGGAATTTCCATCAGGAGAAAATTGCGGTTCAAATTCAAAATCAGTTCCATTCGTCAATCTTTTTGGTTTTCCATTGGGTAAATTCTTCTTCCATAAATAGCCCATTGCATTGAAAATGATATATTTTTGATTTGGGGAAGTTACTGTTTGACGAATCGCTTTCACTTTAAATTTTGCATCAAAAACCTTTTGTTTGAAATGGAGTGTTTCCACCAAATCCTGTTTTACATTTACTTTAAAGGGAATTTCTTTTGCTTTTTTAGTATCTACATTTATATTCCAAATTTGCCCCTTGCCCCAAATGACAATATTTTTATCGTCTGGTGTCCAAGCAAATCCAGTATAAATCCCAAAAATCGTCCAAGCTTCCTGTTGATCCTTGCTCAATCCTTCAAAAATAGGAAATGCTTCACCTGTTTCAAGATTTTTTATAAATAGAATCGTTTTTGTTCGTATTCGTTTTACAAAAGCAATCCATGTTCCATTGTGAGCGATTTGTGGACGAAAAGAGCCACCCGTTCCTGTTACAATATTCTCTACCTTACCTTCATCACGATCATATCTTTTAATGATAAAAATCTGTTTATTTGGATCTTTGTTGTATTGAAAATAACCCCCAGGATACATATCTTCAGAGAAATAAATGTATCGTCCATCGCTAGACACACAAGGTTCGTTGACATCTTGCTGGTCATTTTTTCGTTTGGTAATTTCGATACCTTCTCCACCAGAGATATGGTACATCCACATTTCACCTGCACCCAATGAACGTGTAGAAGTGAAGTGTTTTCGAGCAATAAAATATTCTCCATTGGGCATCCAAGCGGGATTGTTCAATAGTCGAAACGACTCTTTGGTCACCTGTTTTGCATGTTCTCCATTGGCATCCATCACCCAGATATTATCACCACCGCCTGCATCACTTGTAAAAAGGATTTGTTTTCCATTGGGGGAGAAACGGGGTTGGACTTCCCATGCCAATCCCGTACGCAATGCTTTTGCTGTTCCGCCCGTGATGGGCATGGAATAAATATCTCCGAGCATGTCAAAGATGATGGTTTTTCCGTTGGGACTTACATCTAGGTTCATCCACGTACCTTCATTTACGGTGAATTCTACATGTTTTATTTTATCTGTGGGGTGATTTACGTCCCATTTTTTTGATTCTTTGTCTTGAGCGTAGATGGAAAATGAGAATGCTATCAAGTAAAAAGCTAGGATATATTTTGACATTTTTTATTTTTTTGTAAAAATAGGGAAAAAATAGTTTGAATTCAGTAGGAAAAAGTAAAAGAAATATATTTCCACCTACTTAGTTTATTAAATTATTATAATTGATTTTCCCTTTTTTCGTCAGATAGGGATAAATAGCTTGACTCAATATTTCGGAATATTTTGAAATAGTATTTTTGTTCACTTGTTGGTTTACAACTTCTGCGGAAGATATCCAAAAATCTCCAAGGATTTGAAAACGTTTGTAAAGGAAAAGATATTCATTGGGAAGTTCTTCTTGTCGCAAAATTCCTGTTTCAATAAGGGCGTTGAATAAGCCAGTAAATTGTGATTCTCGAAGGGCTGAAAGTTGTAGGTAATGTGATTTTATAGATTGGTGTTCTCTCATGATTTGAACAAAATCTAGCATGAAAAAACGGTACTCAAAGAAGTGATGCATGATCGCATTGGAGATTTTAAATATGAATCCCAAATCAATATTTTCCGATAGATTTCTGGTCATATCTAGACTTATATTTTCTACGAGTTGAAAATACAATGCTTCAATAATGTGTTCTCTTTTTTTGAAATGATAATTCAAATTCCCTTGACTTATCCCCATTTCTTTTGCAATGGTTCGTAAGGTAACTTTTGGGAGTCCTTTTTCATTAAAAAGTATCAATGCAGTATCTAAAATTTTCTCCTTGGTATTTTTCATAAAGCAAAGATAATAAAAATATATTTTTAGTAAACTTGACCTAATAAAGTATTTTTAGTAACTTTGACCTATTAATTTAGATATTAGAAGTTATAAAGAAATTATATTATGAAAATAACAATAATTGGAGCGGGAATTGGTGGATTGACAACAGCCATAGCATTAAAACAAAATGGGTTTGATATAGAAATTTTTGAGTCTGCATCTCAATTTAGAAAAGCAGGATCTGGAATAAATTTGGCTATCAATGCTATGCAGATTTATAAAAAACTCGGCGTATATGATGATATTTTGAATGCTGGAAGTTATACAGGTTCTATGATCGTAACCAACCATAATTTGGATGTCATTTCAAAAATTGATTTGGTCGAAGCCGAGAAGAAATATCACGCTAAAACAGTTGCTATTCATCGAGCTACTTTACATGAAATTCTTTTAAAAAAATTGGGTAACACGCCTATTTATCTTGGAAAACGATTATCTAATCTTAAAGAATCAGAAAATAAGGTTCATTTATCTTTTGACGATGGTACTGATTATGTGTCGGATATTGTATTAGGAGCGGATGGAATTCATTCCGCTGTGCGAAAATCGATATTTGGAAATTGTGAATTACGAATTGCAAAACAAGTTTGTTGGCGGGGTATCACCAAAGTAAATATTGATGCAAAATATCAATCAGAATTGAATGAAATGTGGGGTAGTGGGAAGCGATTTGGATTTGTTCATATTGATAAAGAAACTGTTTATTGGTTTGCATTAGCCAATTATAAAAGTGATTTTAAGAATGAGTTTATGGATGTGAAATTACCTGATTTATTTTCAGGATTTAACCCAATCGTTTCTAAAATTATTGGTTCAACAGATAAAAATGATATTTTGACTAATGAGATGATTGATCTAAAACCAATTTCATCATGGTCAAAGGGACGAATCTGTTTGCTTGGCGATGCTGCTCATGCTACAACTCCTAATTTGGGACAAGGTGCATGTCAAGCCATTGAAAGTGCCTTTGTTTTGGCAAAGTGTTTATCTGATAGGGATTATTCTATAGCCTTCAAGCAGTATGAAAAGATTCGAAAGCAAACTGCGGTTGAAGTCGTCAACACAAGTTGGAGATTAGGAAAAATAGCTCATATTGATAATAAATTAGGGATAAAACTGAGAAATAGTCTGATGAAAATAGTTCCGCAGAAAATGGTTCAGAAACAAGGGACAGCGATGCTTGGCATTGATTACTTGTAATGAATAATATTGTTATTCCGCCTTAAAATTCTTCAATTTCTCAATTATCAATAAACCAACATAAGCAGATAGTACCATAAAGAACAAAATAGCCATCCATTGTAGATAAATCTTTACAGTCCACACAAGAGCAACTTTAATGCGGTGGAGTAGGCTAATTTTAGATTCTTTCCCTTCATTCAATGAAAATTTAACGGTACAAAATTCATTTTCATCATCGAAGTCTCCAAGGCTTACGCCTAAATCTTGAAGTTGTTGTTCAATATCCAGAATTCGATTTTCTAAACTCATGTATTCATCAATCTTTCCACCTTTAGATTTGAGTTCGATAAGAGACGTTCTAATTTTTTCTAGCGATTTCTTTTTAGCATTGAGTTGCTTATATTCGTTGGTTTTATCTTTTTTGGTAATTTGTTTTGCTTGGACTTTGCCGATTTTAATCAGTCCATTATATAAGGCATCAAAGTTTTCGGGGGGAACTCCGATGACTAAATTTAATTTACGATGACCATTATTTCCGCTTTTTTGTTCAAACTGAATTAAAGCATTAAATTGTTTGATTTGGTCACGAGCGGACTTTTCTTCATCTTGAAATTTCGAAGATTTTGTTTTGATTTCGGCTATTTTTTCGTATTTCTGATCTACGCTGGCTGGATTTTGTTGAACGACACTTGATTTTCCTTTGTATTTTAAGGAAGCATAATTACGTTTTGAGAAAGAAATATTTGA
>CAZOHX010000174.1:0-5941 GCA_964579315.1 uncultured Saprospiraceae bacterium | reverse complement strand
AATAAGGAAATATTTGATGGTGGATGGGGATAAAAACTCAATCCAATTCCTAATAAAAAAGGGATAATAATGGATGCGAATGAAATACTTGTTAACTTCATTCCTATATCCAATTTCCTTATTTTCGTTTTATAAATATCATTTAAAAACAACAAATAGACTATCACTCCCATTGCAATCATAGCTCCAAAAATGGGAATCAAACTTGAAAAAGCATCAAATATCCATGAAAGACTCAAGAGTACCAATCCCCCATTTATAAGATAATAAGAAAATTTCAACTTGCGTTCGTTCTCATTATGAGCAACCAAAAACATAGGCACTAACACGGATGCAATACCGAAAATCAATTGTACAAACCAACCAATCATTCCTAAATGAGCATGGGTTTTGAGCAATCGAAATCCACTAGCATCTAAAAATGAAAACTTATGATTGAGAGCCATTAATAGTCCCAAAGTGGCAGTTAATAGCAACCATATGATACCCGTTACTATAAATTTGGCACCATACTTTTTTTGATTGGCAGACCGAACAGAGAGCAACACATTAATTGAAAATAATATCAGTGCAATATAGGTCAAACTCGAAAACCAAGGTAATAATCTTTCAAAATCTCCCACCCAAAAGGCATAAACCATCCCTGAAAGTCCAATAAAATAGATGGGAAGATTAATTTTTGCAATTTTTTCACTAAAAAGTGCCGTTTCAAATACAACTGGAATCAATTGATATAAAGCTCCAAAAATAATCATTGTTATCCATCCCAAGGCGGTCATATGCGTAATGCCTAATAGATGGGGGGTATAAAAGGGCCCTTGAAAAGAGGATGCCGAAACTAATATTAATATAGATACAACAAAAAACCAAAGTCCCGCCACCACAAAATGAGGTACTACGACTCCAATTGACGGTGCTTTTTCTGTTGCTACTCCTTCCATTTTTTTATTCAGTTATCTGTTCTTTTCAGGACAAAACAATTAAGGTACCCGAAGTACAAAAATCAATCAAAAATGGCAAAATTTTCCATTAAAAGCACAATAAGATTAAAGAAAAAATAATATTTTGCAAAAATATGTTTCGGGAGAATTACAAAGACAAACTTTTTAATCTTCCCCACAAAAGTAAACCCCCAATGGAATCAAAAAATGGGGAGCACGATACAAAAATTCAGGTATCCATTGATGCAAACTATCCCAAGGCATTTCGATATAAAAATGAGCCCAAATTCTAGCAAAAGATGTCAAAAAGCCCCAAATAATGGCATAAATTAAGGCAAAACGGCTCACTTTCGGTACAAAAATGAATATCGCAACTAAAAAATCCATCACACCCGCCAGTTTTAGAAATTGGTAGGCTGACGGGCTCTCAATATGAAAAATATTTATCGTCATTTCTATAAATGGCCCAGGAACAGGATAATATCCAATCGCATATAATGCATGACTTGAAAAGGTCAATGCTATAGCTATTTTCATCCAAAATTTCATTTTTGATAATCCCCTTTTATGTAATATTAACCATAAAAATAGTGGAGAAATGATTTGCAAAGAGTACTCAAAAAATTGTCCGACCTTAAAAAAATGTTCTTTGGCATAGAGAAAAGATAAAAATAGAAGCATCGTGGTTCCAATCAACAAATAATTGTTCCAATTTCTTTTCAATCGGAACACAAAAATGGTCAATATTGCAAAAATTAGGTAAAAAACCCCATGAGTTTGAATCAAACTGCTAATAAAAATATCTCCCCATTCACTCGTTACAAAGGATTCCCAAGTCGAGCCAGTAAGGAATTCTATACTAGATTTCATCCATTTTTCATCCCAAAATAATACACGAAAAGGAGCATCCCAAAACCAATGTTGGTAAGCACGTCCAAAGAAAACTAATAGCGTTGCCCATTGGAGTGTTTTTTTCAGTTTGTTGTATGTTGTTTTTTTCAATTATTGTATTTTAAATTTAAATTAGATGTCTGCTTATTTTGAATATTAAGATATGCAATAAAATGCCTAAATTTGAGCATAATTTAATTTGAAAAAAAATTAACCATTAACAATTAATATTTAACAATAAAAAAAAGATGTTTCTAATCATCTACATCACGCATTCCTCCGAAAAAAACGCAAAACAACTCACCAATATTCTGTTGGAAGAGCGATTGATTGCTTGTACCAATATTTTTCCAATTCAAAGTGCGTATTGGTGGCAAGGTGCGATTCAAAATGACGATGAATTTGTGAGCTTGGTCAAGACGACTCCTGAACTTTGGGAAAATCTCAAAAATAGAGTATCAGAATTACATCCCTATGAAATTCCTGCAATTATAAAAATGGAAGTGGAAGGGAATGATGCGTATGAGGAATGGATACGTGCTTCGGTAATTAACGTTTGATTGGTTCCAATCTAAATCCTTTATTTTTCAACAATTTCAAGACCCCATATTTTCCAGCCAAATGACCTACACCGATGGCACAAACTATGGATTGCACCCCAGCCAGCTGCTCAATATTGTCTGCCATAATCACATTGCGGTCATAAAGAAGCAATTTCTTGATTTTTCCAAGACTTTTTTTAGAAGATTTATATAATTGCTGAATTTCACCATTTTGATATTGATGCATCAATTTCAAAATACTTTTTTTATATTTTTTAGAACTATCCAACATATTCACAAGGGATTTTAGCTGATAATCCATAGGGATTTTCTCCATGACAATTATCTGATCTTCAAATTGCTCGACACCTGTCATAAATTTGCCATGCTCCTGTGCAAAAGTCCAAAAATAATGATCCAAAGATTGAATATTATTGGATTGTAAAACTGTTTGAGATAATAAATTTGAAATGACCAAGGGTTTGAAATATTGAAACATATCCAAATCTGTATAGTAAAATTTCTCAACCTTTTTTTTATATTTATCAACCTTTTTTGGAGTCCATAAATCATAAATAGACCGATTATTTCCCAATAATAAGTGCTCATTATTCAACTCCATCGATTCATCCAAGGCATATTCTGCGGCAAAAGCATCACATTCCAAAATTTTTGCTTCTACCAAATCTTTATAGGTAAAAGCCCGATCATCTTGCACGTGCATGGTACCAATAAGATATGCTACGCATGTATCATTTCGACTAATTTTCCAAAAAGGTGTTTTTTTCTTATTTTTCAAAATAAATATATTAAAAAAGCCACTCCCGAAGCAGTGGCTTTATGCTATTATTTTATTAGTAAAAACATCCATTAATTGTACTGAAAAGGAAGGATTTTAGATTCTTTCACAGTTGATAATGTCATCAAAGTTTTCAAACGTTCAATTTCTTCCATTTGAGAAAGCGTTTTAAACAATAGTTGCTCGTAGGTAGGAATATCTTTACAAACAATCTTTAAAATCACATCCGCTTCTCCTGTGATAATATTGCACTCTGTGATTTCTTCGATATTTTCAATTTGCTTTAAAAAGCTTTGCAAAGCATCTTTTTTATGCCATGCCAAAGAAACGAGTACAAATGTTTTCACATTTAAGCCAATCGCTTGTGGAGATACGTCAGCATGGTAACTTTGAATCACCCCTGCCTTTTCCAATTTCTTTACTCTTTCTAGAGTCGGAGCAGGAGAAAGTCCTATTTTTTTTGAAAGTTCTAGATTTGTAATTTTACTACTTCCTTGAAGTAATTTTAATATTTTCAAATCTACCTTGTCTAATTTGTCAGTCATAATTTTTGTTTTATAAAGTTTTAGTGTTCATAATATGATAAATTGCAATATCACAAAGATACAATAATAACAAATATAAAGCAATGATTGTTGCCTTTTGACAAATAAAATTTTTGATTTTTCAAAAAAACAGATAATTTAATGATAAAAGTCAGCTAATTCTAAAGGAAAATGAACACTACCACAAGTATATTAATAATAGGTTTCAAATAAAAAAAGGGCGAACGCAAAAACGTTCACCCCAATTATTTATCTAACTAATCAATTAGAAATTAACCATTAAAAATTAAAAAAGTCTCTCTATGGGAAAATACCCAAAGCCAAATAATCGCTACTCACTTTATTTAAAGCACTAATAAAGGCGGCAGTTCTCAAATCTTCCACTTTTTTACGACGCTTCAATACATCACGAATTTCATTGTAAGCCGTAATCATCGTTTCTTCCAATCCTGAACGCACCAAATCTACTTCATCTGCACCCCTTGTTAAAATTGATTTTTCTTTAATACCAATTTTCTTACCCGTCATATCTTCTACTGTTTTCATCAAATTGCGATAAGTATTTTGATTAAAACGTTTTTCCATACGACCGAAACGCATGTGAGAAAGATTTTTCAACCATTCAAAATAAGAAACCGTAACCCCCCCTGCGTTGATATACATATCAGGAATAATCATCACTCCTTTTTTGATTAAATACTCAGATGCATCCGCAGTAACAGGTCCGTTGGCAGCTTCTGCTACAATTTTAGCTTTAATCTGCTTCACATTATCCATAGTAATTTGATTTTCCAAAGCAGCTGGAACCATAACATCACAATCCACCTTAAAAATATCTTTACGAGTAGGTAAATTTTCAGTACCTGGAAAATCCATGATAGTACCTGTCTCTTTTCTGTATTTTGCCAAAGCTTCGATATCAATTCCATCTTTAGAATAAATAGCACCTTCGTATTCAGCAATACAAACAATCTTAGCACCCCCTTCTTCAGACATGATTTTTGCAGAATAATAACCAACATTTCCGAATCCTTGAATGGCTACCGTTTTACCTTCCAAACCTACTGTCAATCCCAATGCTTTCATATCATTTTTGTGACTCATTGCTTCTCGCACACCGTAATATACACCACGCCCTGTCGCTTCTGTACGTCCACGAATACCTTGCTGTGATACGGGTTTTCCCGTCACACAACCTGCGGCATCAATGTCACCCCCTTTAAAAGATTGGTAAGTATCCAAGATCCAAGCCATTTCCCTTGGACCTGTTCCATAATCAGGAGCAGGTACATCGACACCTGGACCAATAAAGTTTTTACGAATTAATTCCGCTGTATAACGACGAGTTATTTTTTGCAATTGAGCTGTCGTATAGTTCCTCGGACTAATTTTAACACCACCTTTGGCACCACCGAAAGGGACATCGACCAAAGCACATTTATAAGTCATCAAAGCAGCAAGTGCTTCCACTTCTTCTTGATTAACTTTTTGGCTAAAACGAATTCCACCTTTAGTAGGACTACGGTGATGACTGTGTTGTACACGATATGCTTCGATTACTTCGTACTTATTTCCGATTTTTACTGGAAAATTCATACGGTAAACAGCATTACTTACCTTGATTTGAGCCAATAGCCCTTCAGGTAAACCTGTATGTGCAGCCGCTTTATCAAAATTGCGGCTCACACTTTCTAAGAAATTACTCATTAATATTGATTTGATTTTCTAGTCTTTTGATTTTTCGCTCCAAACTAATTAAAAATAGAATAATTCCAATAAAAATAATTGAAATAAAACCTAATACAATATAGATTTTAACAGAACGAAAGAAAATATCATCAGTTTCGGCAGCAAAAGAATAAAGAAAAGAAATATGAATAAATAAAAAGGTTAGTAAAAATTTAATAGATTTTACCGAAGTTACTTTAGAAATTATTTTCATAACAATCATAGAAATTTAATAAAATAATACTTTTTTAAACTGCATGAGAAATCGCCGAAACAACCTCAATAAAAACATTGCCAAAAGTCGAGGTAATTTCTTGTAATTCAAAACATATTAAGATGATTTTTTTATTTTTTTCTAATTTATTTTAATTTGGCGATTGCATAATAGGATGCGTATTTTGATTTGTCGATTTGGTTCGTAAAAAATAAATCTACTCGCATGAAAAAAATATTGCAATGGCTACAACCGCTGATTTAAAACAAACCATCGAATCT
>CAZOHX010000173.1:0-5962 GCA_964579315.1 uncultured Saprospiraceae bacterium | reverse complement strand
ATTTGGAAAGATGGATATTAGTTTGTATCTTTGCCAAATGTTTATTAGAGCCGTAAAAAAGAAAAATCACAACAAGACGAAAACCTATACTTATTATAGGTTAACACATTTACTAGAAAAACAAAAGTAGTGACCCAATTGTAAAAAATAAAATTGCAAATGATTGATAATCAATACTTTGCGTAGTTGTATTTTCAAGTTGGGTTAAAGATGATATGGGTACCTATTTACCAAGGCAACTGATTGCTGAAAAAATTAAATCAGCAAGTGAAAATATTCCTAAAGGATTTGGTACACCAGAAATGGGTCCTATATCTACAGGCTTAGGAGAAATTTATCAATATATCTTGGATATAAAACCTGGATATGAAGATAAATATACAGATATGGATTTGAGAACAATCCAAGATTGGATTGTGAAAAGACAACTTGCAGGAATTGATGGGGTAGTGGAAGTCAACACTTGGGGTGGTCACTTAAAGCAATTTGAAGTTGCCATTGATCCAGAGAACCTAAAGGCAATGCATGTCAAGTTGGATGAAATTATGGCTGCATTGGAAAATAATAATAGTATTTCTGGAGGAGGATATATTGAAAAAAATAATCAAAGTTATTTTATTAGAGCCGAGGGATTATTGAAGTCGCTAGATGATATCAAAAAAGTATTTGTTAAAAATGTAAATGGCAAACCACTATTTATTAAGGATGTAGCCAAAGTGCAATATGGACATGCTCCAAGATTCGGAGCAATCACGGGTAATGGTGAAGGGGAGAAAGTTTTGGGGCAGGTGATGCTTTTGAAAGGAGCGAATACTAAAAAAGTGTTAGAAGATGTCATTGATCGTGTTGAAGAAATACAACTATCATTACCAGAAGGCATCTTTATTAATCCTTTCTTGGAGCGTAGTGCTTTATTGGAAAGGACAACTTCTACTGTAGCAGAAAATTTAATCTTGGGAGCATTGATTGTTATTTTTGTAGTCATCATGCTTTTAGGGAATATTAGATCAGGATTAATTATCGCATCCATTATTCCTTTGAGTTTATTATTTGCATTGGGAATGATGCATGTTTTTGGTGTCTCAGCCAACTTAATGTCTCTAGGAGCAATTGATTTTGGGATTATTATTGATGGAGCTATTATCATTGTTGAATTTCTGCTCTTTGCCATGACTACCAAAAGTGATGTGTTTAAAGGACTATCAGGACAAGCGTTGCAGGATAAAAAGGATGCAATTACGATTGAGAAATCTACATTCATGATGCGATCGGCTATATTTGGTCAAGTCATCATTTTGATTGTATTTCTACCTATATTAACTTTACAAGGTGTGGAAGGCAAAATGTTTAGACCAATGGGAATGACCTTCAGTTTTGCCTTGGTTGGAGCTATGATTCTCTGCTTGACGTATGTACCTATGATGGCTTCTATTTTTATAAAACCCGCTTCTAAGAAAAGGAATTTTGCAGATCGTTTTATTCATTTTATTCAAGGAATTTATGAGAAATTTTTAGGATTTATTTTACGATTTAAAAAATTGGTCATCTTTTTCGCCTTTGTATTTTTAGCATGGTCATTTTATATTTTTTCTGGTATGGGAGGGGAATTTGTTCCTACATTGGACGAAGGAGATATCGTTATTCAACCGCTCATAACGGCAGGAACTTCTTTAGGGAAAACCATTGAAATTTGTACAATGATGGAGAAACTATTGAAAGATGAATTTATTGAAATAGATCAAATTGTTTCAAGAATCGGAGCAGCCGAGGTACCCACAGATCCTATGGGTATGGAAGAAGTGGATATGATTATTACATTAAAATCTAAAAAGGAATGGAAATTGGCATCTTCAAAAGATGGCTTGATTGAAGAAATGAAAGATGTGCTAGAACGATTGCCTGGAATGGAATATGAATTTACTCAACCTATTGAGATGCGTTTCAACGAATTAATCTCAGGAGCAAGAGCAGATGTAGCTGTTAAAATATACGGAGAAGATTTAGATGTCCTTTATAGAAAAGCAGTTCAAGCTAAATCTTTAATAGATAAAATTTCAGGAGCGGCAGATGTCGTAGTGGATAAGGTAGATGCTATGCCACAAGTATTGATTCAGTATAAAAGTGAAAAAATTGCACAATATGGATTGAATGTGAAAGAACTTAATGAAACCATTCAGATGGCTTATGCAGGGCTGTTTGTAGGAGAAGTATATGAAGGGGAAAAGCGTTTTGATATTGTCATGAGATATGATAAAGGAAATCGAAATCAATTGGCGGATATTGCACGAACTTTGATAGATTTGAATAATGGCAATCAAGTGCCGATAAGTGCAGTAGCTGATGTTAAATTTATTGATGCACCTGCCAAAATTTCTCGTGATGATGCCAAGCGAAGGGTTTCTGTGGGTGTGAATGTTCGTAATCGGGATTTGGAATCTGTCGTGATAGATATTAAAAATACTTTAAAATCAAATTTAGATTTACCACCTGGTTATTATGTTAAATATGGTGGTCAATTTGAAAATTTGAATAGTGCGAGACAAAGATTGATGGTTGTAGTGCCTTTAGCATTGGTGCTGATTTTCTTATTATTATATATGACATTTGGTTCTGTTACCGAAGCAATTTTGATTTATACTGCAATTCCTTTGGCAGCAACAGGTGGAATAATATTGCTGTGGTTACGTGGGATGCCATTTAGTATTTCCGCCGGAGTAGGATTTATTGCTTTGTTTGGAATCGCTGTTTTAAATGGGATTGTGCTAATCGAGCATTATAAAACTTTGTCTTTGAAAGATTTTTCTTCAATCAAAGATTTAGTGATTGAAGCTACAAAACATAGGATTAGACCCGTTTTACTGACGGCATCTGCTGCTGCATTAGGATTTTTACCAATGGCAATTTCTACCTCATCGGGAGCCGAAGTCCAACGCCCATTGGCAACAGCTGTTATTGGGGGATTAATAACTTCAACAATATTGACTTTGATTATTTTACCATTGTTATATACATGGTTGTTGGAATGGAGAGCAAAAAGGAGTACTAAAAGAATGAATAAGGCTCTTTTGATGATTCCAATATTATTTTCTGTTTCTTTTTTGAATGCTCAAAATACTATTTCTTTAGATGATGCTATTCAAATGGCATTAGACAACAATCCTGCGATTGAAGCAAATCAAATGGAGATTGAGAAAAATAATACTTTGACAGGAATGAAGTATCAACCTGGGATAACAAGTTTCTCCTATTCTAGTGATGCGTTATTTCAAGGAAATAATAATCAAGTACATGATTTTTCAATAGGACAGTCTTTCGCACATCCTCAATTGCAAAAATCGAAAAATAAGTTTCAAAATCAGCGTGTAGAATTGAGTAGATTAAATGGAGAATGGACGAAGCAAGAATTAATATTTCAAATCAAAAAGGTGTATTATGAATTGCAAAAGAGCAATACTCAATGGGATACTTATCAAGCCTTGATAACAGAATTTCAAAAGTATAAATCCATTGCACAAAAGAGAGTTGATGTTGGATCTACAAATCAGTTGGAAGCAATGAATATTAAAATTGAAATTGATCAATTGGAAATGAGACAATCTCAATTAGACCTAGTTAGAAATGGATTGAAAAAGTATTTACAATCTTTGTTAGTGTCAAACGATGTCTTTGATGTAGAATCTGGATTTGAAATGGGGAATGAAATCTCAGAGCAATCATCTAATCATATTTTGATTCAGAAAGCAGAACAAATGGTACAACTTAAAACCGCTCAGTTGGATTTGGTTTCTGCTCAAAGATTGCCACAGTTTAATATCGGATATGGAGTACAAAAGTATTATCAAAGTAATTGGTATAGTGCCTTATCTTTTGGAGTGGGAGTGCCATTGTTTAATAAAAATTTTAAAAAGCTGAAAAATGCTAAAAAAATGGATATTGAAGTTGCCAAAAAGCAAGTGGAAGTTCAGAAGCAATTGATAGAAGGACGTTTATTGAAATTAGAAAATCAATTGAATAATGATAAAACTACCGTTGAATTTTATAAAAAGCAATTGGATGTTGAAATACCAGAAATGATGAGAATTGTAAAATTAAATTATCAAGCAGGTTCAGTATCCTATCTTGAATTGGTTAATGTTTTGCGATTAAGTACAACATATCATGAAAAATATTTTGATGCACTATTGAATTATAAAATTGATTTAGCAAAATATGATCTTTGGAAATAATAATTCATCGAACAGTATTTAATAACAATAAAAATAAAATAATGAATAATAAATATATTTTAATAATCGGAATCTTGTCGCTTTTTTGGAGCTGTAATTCTGATTCAGAAAAACAAGTACAAAATAATCATGTAGAGCAACAAGTTGTAGATGAACATGGTCACGACCATGAAGAAACTAAAGGGGGCTTGCATTTAACAAAACAACAAGTAGAATCTATAGATTTACAATTTGGAGATTTTTCAAAAGTAAAAATTAGTGATTTTGTGAGTGCAACTGGAACTTTGGGTTTACCACCAGATGCATATTCTTCAGTAAGTGCCAAGGCAGAAGGTTTTGTAACTCAAAACAGTAGTCGATATGTAGAAGGAAGCTATATTAAAAAGGGAGCTATTATTGCCCAATTGGAAAATCCAGTATTGATTGAAAAGCAACAAGCCTTGATGGAAATAAATGCAGAATTGATTTTTTTAGAACAAGAATTGGCTAGACAACAATCTTTATTATCTGCAAATGCAGGAGTGGAAAAGAACGTTCAGAAATTACAATCTGAAGTTTCTAAAAAGAGAGCTCAAAAATTGGGAACTGAGAAATACTTGAAATATATTGGCATCAATACATCTGATGTTTTGCAAGGGGATTTTAAGCAACAAATACCGATTATTGCACCCATATCTGGATATATCACTTCCATAGAAATGCATAATGGAATGTTTGTAAAACCCGCACAGCAGTTATTGGAAATTGTAAGCGAGAATCATTTGCATTTAGAATTGGATGTTTTTGAGAAAGATATTGCCAATGTATCACAACATCAAAGAATCACTTATGTAGTACCAGCATTAGGAAATAATATTTATGATGGGGAAGTACATGTAATCGGAAAAGAGTTTGACACAGACAATAAAACCGTGAGAATTCATGGTCATTTAGAAGGGAAACGACCAAAATTTATCAAGGATTTATTTATATCTGCAAAGATTTGGTTGAATGATAAGACTGTTTTTGCCGTTCCTGAGTCCGCTGTTGTTCAAGATGAAGGAGCATCTTTTATCTATGTTGGGAAAGAAGATTCCAAAGCGGATGAGATTGATTTTACAAAAATAATGGTTGTACCTGGAACTGCTACAGATGGATTTGTGTCTGTGAAACTATTGGATGAATTACCTGATGGAACAAAAATTGTGACCAAGGGAGCATATTTTGTATATGCTCGTTCCAAGCAAGGGGAGAAGGTACATGAGCATTGAAGTATTCATAAAAAAGAACAGGGTGTTGTCAAAAGACACACCCTGTAAACCAAAAAACCAAATGAAAACAATCTATCGTGATGATAGACTTTCTTTAAAATATTTTACTATTAGCGCTAGCAAATCTAGTAATAAAGTTGGTGTTTATTAACTAAATCTAATGCAAATATACAAATCTTAATTAAAATAAACACTTTTTTTATATTTTTTTTCAAAAAAACTAGCTAAGCAGCTAAGTTTTACTTGATAAGTTATTGTTAGTTTAAGGTATAAGTTTTATACTTTAATTACTTCTTATCTTGTAAAGCAAATACTTTCTTCAATAAATCACTGGTACGACTTCTGATATTATTACGGATATTCAATTCTTCTTTAGCGACCATAGAGAACAGACCATCTAAGGCCTTATTCGTAACATAGTCTTCCAAATCAGGATTCACTTTCTTAGAAGAGAAAGAATTATAAGTTGTAATCGCTTTATTCCAA
>CAZOHX010000172.1:0-5984 GCA_964579315.1 uncultured Saprospiraceae bacterium | reverse complement strand
GAAATCATTGATCCTTTTGGTGGGGTAAGTCATTTGGAAGAGCGAATCATTGTAACCCCACTAGAACCAAGTAAAACTTTTTCAGACGATCCGTTGAGAATGATGAGGGCAATTCGTTTTGCCACCCAATTAAATTTTAAAATAGTACCAGAAACACTTGAAGGAATTAAAAAGCACAAACAAAGAATACGTATTGTTTCAATGGAACGTATTGCTACGGAAATGAATAAAATATTGATGTCGGAAAAACCTTCTATTGGATTCAAATTGCTTTTTGATACAGGCTTATTGGCGATTATTTTTCCAGAAATGGTTAAATTGCATGGGGTAGAAGTTTGAGATGGTATCTCTCATAAAGATAATTTTTATCATACGATAGAAGTGGTAGATCGAATTTCTAAAAATACAAGAAATATATGGCTACGATGGGCGGCAGTACTGCATGATATTGCCAAACCACCGACTAAGCGATTTAATAAAAAAAATGGTTGGACATTTTATGGTCATGATGCGGTTGGTGCGAATATGGTGCCTAAGATTTTTAAAAGATTTAGACTTCCACTGGATCAAAAGATGAAATTTGTTCAGAAAATGGTTCGTTTACATCTAAGACCTATTTCTTTGACCAAGGAAAATATTACTGATTCTGCTATCCGCCGACTGTTGTTTGATGCAGGAGAAGATATTGATGAATTGATGATATTGTGTGAAGCGGA
Organism: uncultured Saprospiraceae bacterium; assembly: GCA_964579315.1. GTDB lineage: Bacteria > Bacteroidota > Bacteroidia > Chitinophagales > Saprospiraceae > CAMZLN01. The sequence continues at coordinate 5,268 of CAZOHX010000172.1, read as the reverse complement.
TATTACTTCAAAAAATAAGAAAAAGGTCAAGCGATATCTTGAAAATTACGAATTGGTTCGTTCACGCTTGGTTGAAATTGAGAATAGTGACCATATTAGAAATTGGCAGCCACCGATTTCTGGAGAAATTATCATGGAGACATTCGGTATCAAACCTTGTCGTCAAGTTGGAACTATCAAAAAAGCCATCAAAGAAGCAATATTGGATGGAATAATTACCAATGATTATGAATCTGCTTATGCTTTTATGCTGAAAGAAGGTCAAAAGTTGGGCTTGACTTGTTGTTAAATAAGATTAATTTATTTTTTAAAGAAATCCATATCCCATTGAAAACGATATCCTACTCCAAAATAGATTCTAACGCCACGTGTACCCATCGATTTTTTGTGAATATCTGGAAATAATTGCTTCAATGATGCTGAATAATAATTGGCAAATTCACGGGTAACGTTGGCACTTAAATTGACAATCAGTTTATTCCAAAAAACACGTTTATATCCCAATCCAAAACCTGCATGATATCGTATTGATTTACCAATCGTGGATTCAAAAGCAGGATTTCCAGATGAAAAAAATGTGAATTTTTCAAACGTACCATGAAATTTTTCTTTTCCTATGAGTGCACAAATGTACCATCTGTCAAAATCTCGTTTTGGAAATAAATAAAAGTTAGATTGAATGGTAAGTGTAGTACCTGGTTTATCTGTACTGAATACCTCAATGGGCGTATTTTCGTTTAAATTAAAGGGAATATAGGTATTGATAAAATTGAATTGAAATCCAAAATCAGTGGATAATTTATATTCAATACCTAAGTCAAGGTGCACGAAATCTTCTTCTAAGTAAGTTAAAAATCCAGCGGGGTTGATAGTGAAATCTAGTTTTTTTTGACCAAACAAATGCAAGTTCAAAAATAGTAAGAAAATCAATGTTATTTTTTTCATAGAGCTCCCTTTTTATCTTTCTTTTTTATGAAAAATCTGTATCCAATAAAGAAATCAGTTCGAATTCCAAAAGCACCAATTGTCTTTTTTTCAAAATTAGCTATTTCATCTTCTAGTGAATTGGATGCATGAGAAGCGAAAACTCTTGTGACATTAAAACTCAATTTAATTGGCATATATTCGAAAAATACAGCTTTATACCCCATTCCGATGCCTACATGGTATTGTTGCATATTTCCATCAATAATATGCTCGTCCACTGGGGTAGATACTGAGATGGGAAGCCTACTAAAGTTAAAAGAACCTGATGTGGATTCAGCGGCAAGCATTCCAGAAATATACCACCTATCCATTTTACGATTTGGTCTAAAATAGTAATTTGTTTGAATGATTGCTTTATTCCACGAGTTTGTATTAAAGATAATGATATCCAAGGGGTTGTTAAAATTATATGAAAAGGGCAATTTAGCGAATAGAAATTCAATGCCAAAATCATCATCCATTTTATATTCGGCGGAAAGATTAAAAGTAAAATCATTGTCAATTGCCCCATAAAATGGTGCAATGGGAGAAACGGAGATTTCCATTGTCTTATTTTGAGCAGAACCCCACGAACTTATGGAAATAAATAGAAATAAAAATATATTTTTCATAAGACTTAATTAAAAACGATAGGCAATTTGAGCCTGTCCATATAATTCAAGTGGAATATCTTCAATGACCGTATCCACCGTTCCATCTAGGGTATTGGAAGAGGAATAAAATACGATACCCGAGCCAATGGTTAGGGCAAAACTTATCTGATTTTTGAACATCTTTTTGTAGCCACGATTTAGACCGATAATTATGTCGTTCCAGTACGCTTGGTCGCCATTAACTATGCGATCGCTTTGACTAGATTTGTATCTTATGTAAATTCCACCAAATTTCCCTGCGTTGTGGGTAGATCTTTTTGAATATACTTTATAGTTTAAATAGACGGACTGTTTGTCATACTTGAGTGGGGTGCCACTATTTCTTGAAGAAAAGCTGAAATTGGGTCTAATTCTATCTATTTTTATGATATTATAACCCAATTCAAAACCCAATCTAGGTCTAAATAAATATTCAATGGATGCACCAAAGCCATGAAATAGTGGTTTGGAAAGATCAAAACTCAACTCCAATTTATTGGGAGTAGCTATAACTTGTGCATGGTTATTTGAAATAAAAAACAGGAAAAACAGGCTTGTAAAAAATACTTTCATGTGTTTGGTTTATGGTGTATTAATACGATATCCAACGGATAATTGTCCAAAATAATCTAAACGCAAAATTGTGAGCGACTTAAGTGTGGTATTTATAGCAGCAATATCGGTATTTATATGGCTATAAATGGCATAGCCCAATCCCATTGTAAATCCAAAAATAAGACCGCTTTCACCTACATGTTTATATCCTAGAGTTCCACCTACTACAAACTTATTCCAGTTGAATCTGGTGTCATATGTCTTGTTGTCAAGAACGCCGTTGAATGTAGAAACCAAATGTTTAAACCTACCATAAACACCAAGATTGAATCCATTTAGAGGAGATTTGGGTTTTGTATAGAATTTATTATGCAAATAAAAACTCGTTTTTTTGGTGGTGAAAATACCTGAGCCATTGATAGAATCGTTGGAAGCAATGGTTATTTGGTCAAGGTCCAATGTTTTCTTGAAGTTTTTTTCAAAACCAAGTTCCAATCCATTTTTCTCGGAGATTGGATACTCGCCACTTATTTCGAGTTTCTTATAAAAAAGGGCTAAAGGACTTATTTTTACATCTATTGACTGGGCAAAAGATGTTGTAAATCCCCATAGAATCAAAAATAATAAAGTTATTCTTTTCATTGTTCAATGAATTTGTGAAATTTAATAATGACACAAGAAAATAAAAAGAAATTACATTTCAGAATAATTGGTATGTTTTAACAAAATTTTAAGGTTATTTCGATTTTGAAACACCAATTAAAAAACTAATCCATCCCATCATGAATGTCAATCCGCCTAATGGGGTAATGGGGCCCAACCATTTCCAACTGGTCAATCCAATGACATCTCTTGTTGCCAATAAATAAACCGATCCAGAAAATAAGCATATTCCTATAATAAAAAGAATACCTGCTCTGTGAATAAATTTGTTATCAACAAAATAGGGGAGATGTAGTAAAATTCCCATTAAAATCAAGGCGAAACTGTGGTAAAATTGATATTTGACGCCCGTATGGTAAGTTTGTAATTGGTCGGCAGAAATTAATGCTTTCAGTCCATGAGCTCCAAATGCACCAAGAATGACTGACAAAAGAGCAAAAATGCCTCCGAAATATAGTAGTTTTTTTCTCATGAAATATTGTTTTTAAATGAAATATTTATTTTTGACTGCGTTATCTTTATTGTAAACTGAAATGCAAATTCAATATTGAATAGGACCTGATTCTACATTTATTTGGAATGTTACAACGACTAAACTATCTTCGTACCAAATATATAAAAAATATGCACATACTAAGCTCTAGGTCTTTCTTTTTTTCAATAATAACAGTATTATTTTTATTGGGCTGTGAAAATTCAAGTTTTGTTTCTCAAGACTTGATGGATGCTGTACCTGACAATTGCGGATTTTTTATAACCAATAAAAGTGTAAATACTTTTTTTGAAATAAAAGAGAAAAGTGCTTTTGATAAAATGTCAAAGCTGCCTATTTTTGAGAATATTCAGCAAGATTTGAAAAAAATCACACCAAGTATTTCAGATTTAGATTTATTGGAAACCGAATTTGCAGCTATAAATCTAAATACGTCAATTGATAAATTTGCATATATTTATGTTTTCGATGTATCAAAATTAAAAGGAGATGACGTAAATGCTTTTTTTAAAGGTGAAATTTCAAAATCTACTCAATTTCATAAAGCAAGTGTCTGGATTTTAGACCATAAATATTTTATTTCTAAAATCAATGATTTTCTACTGATTTCAGTTGCTAGACAATTGGTAGAAGAAATTATTGTACATCTACGACAGGGCAATTCCATAAGGTCATCTATGAATGTTGCATCTGTTAGTACATCGCCCCTAAGTATTTATTTGCGTTTTGATGCACTTTTACATCAATTGAAACCCTTTTTTCGCAAGTCTATCTATTCTGAATTTTCAAATTTGAGTGCTTTAAGATTGGATTATAATACAAAAGAGCATCTTATTGTGAATGGGGCAATTATGTTTAAAAAACAAAGTAATGATGGTGTGTTTCAGCATGTAAAATCCAATATATTTAGCGTATTTCCCAAAAACATTGCCTTTTTCAATATTCAAAAAACACCCCAAAATCATCAAAAAGATTGGATGGGATCTTCCTATATACATGTGATAGCTATTCCAAGTACAAATATCATTCAAGATACAAAATTTAGTGTTTTTGAAATCAAAGATTTAGATAAATATCAAGATTATGTCAATGAAATGAAATTGCAAAATGGTTCAGATGATTACAATGGATTTGAAATTGTGAAAGCGGAAATTCAAGCAGGGGAGCAGGAGCGATACTTTTGTGATATGAATGGGTATATGGTAGTTGCACGACGAAATTCAGCTTTAAAAATATGGGTAGATAATTACATTGCTGGACAAGTTTGTAGTAGTGATCTTAACTTTTTAAAACTCCTAAATGGAGTAGATGATTCATTTAGTGCATCTAGTTATCTAGATTTTAAATCGTTTATCAAGTATCTAAAATTGTTCACAAAACCCAATGAAATATCGAAAGTAAATTCCTTTTTAAAACCTTTTACCCAAATCGGCAAAATATTGGTAAAAAATCAGGTTCAAGCGGAATCTTTTGTAGGAATTCAAATGGTGGATAATCTCAAAAAAGCAGGTGAAGAAAGTTTGGTTTGGAAATTAAAATTAAAGGAGCCAATAGCGACCCAGCCGTTTGTGTTTAGGCAAAAAGAGTCCAATCATACAGATATTTTGGTTCAAGATAGACGGCATAGTCTATTTTGTTTGGATGAAAATGGCAATAAAAAGTGGCAAATTCCCATAAAAAAAGCATTATTATCCAACATCAGTTCAATAGATTTTTACCAAGATCAACATACTTATTATATTTTCAATACCAAATCGGAAGTTCATCTTATCGATAAAAATGGAAAATATGTGAATGGATATCCATATGCATTGCCCGAAAAAGCAAATACAGGATTGCTGGCGATAGATTTTAAAGATAAAAATGGAATTTGTTATTTTATTGGAGGAATTGATGGCAATATATATGGATTTAACAAATATGGAGTACCATTAGATG
>CAZOHX010000171.1:0-5999 GCA_964579315.1 uncultured Saprospiraceae bacterium | reverse complement strand
TTTTATAAAATGACTAAATTCAAAATCAAAAGACCGCCCTTCTCCACTTCCCAATGCCAATTGAAAATAATTTCCAAGGGCATTATAGACTCGTTTAATTTCACTTATCTCAGGGTAAGAAACTTTAAATTGAAATTCTAAACGATTTCGATCATTATCTTCATAGAGTAATATGGCATATGCCTTTTTTCCATCCCGTCCTGCCCTACCCGCTTCTTGAAAATACGCTTCCAAGCTATCAGGTGTATCATAATGGATTACAGATCGTACATCTGGTTTGTCTATACCCATTCCAAAAGCATTTGTAGAAACAATTACCCTAATCTCATTATTAATCCAAGCCTCTTGCTTTTTTGAACGTACATCACCAGAAAGTCCTGCATGATAATAATCTGCAGAAATCCCATGACTCACTAGCGTGCGTGCAATATCTTGACATGATTTTCTACTCCGAGCATAAACCAATCCCGTACCTTTTACTTTTTGGAGAATATCTATGGTTTTTTTCATTTTATGTTCATTCCTTAGCACTACATAAGCCAAATTTTCTCTTGAATAACTAACTTGAAAAACGTTTTCTTTACGAAACACTAATTTTTCCATAATATCTTTAACTACAGGAATCGTGGCAGTTGCAGTTAATGCGATTACAGGAATTTCTGGAAGAATTTCACGTAATTCAGCTATTTCTAAATAAGAAGGTCTAAAATCATATCCCCATTGGGAAATACAATGAGCTTCATCCACCACAATCTGAGAAACATTCATCTTTTGGATTCTTGCAATAGCCATATCTGTTTTCAATCGTTCAGGTGATACATACAGGAATTTAATATCACCATAAACGCAATTGTCAAAAATTCGATCAATATCAGTATAATACATGCCTGAAAATATGGCTTCCGCCTTAATTCCACGTTTTTTAAGATGTGCAACTTGATCTTTCATCAATGCGATTAAAGGAGAAACAACAATTGAAATACCATCCATCTTCATTCCTGGTACTTGAAAACAAATAGATTTCCCACCACCTGTAGGTAATAAAGCCAAAGTGTCTTTTCCATCTAAAACAGATTGTATGATATCTTCCTGCATGGGTCGGAAACTATCATAACCCCAATATTTTTTTAGAATAGACCTTGGCATAACTATTTGATAATTATTCCATCTTGCATGGTATAAACTGTATCACACATTTCTGCAAGCTCCACATTGTGTGTCACAATAACAAATGTCTGATTAAAATCTTTACGAAGCGTGAAAATCAAATCATGAAGTTCCTTTGAAGAAGATGCATCCAGATTACCCGATGGCTCATCGGCAAAAATAACGGAAGGCTTGTTCATTAGTGCTCTCGCAACGGCCACCCGCTGTTGTTCTCCACCAGATAATTGTGATGGCTTATGAGTCAACCGATCTGACAATCCCAGATAATCTAACAATTCAGCAGCTCTTATTTTGGCTTCTTTTTCACTGGTTTTCTTTATAAAAGCAGGAATGCATACATTTTCTAAAGCGGTAAATTCAGGCAAAAGGTGGTGAAATTGAAATACAAATCCGATTTCATTATTTCTAAAAACAGACAACTCCTTATCATTCATTTTAGAAATATCCTGCCCCTTGATAATTACGTTTCCTTTGTCTGCCCTATCCAATGTACCCAATATATGAAGTAAGGTGCTTTTTCCTGCACCTGATTTTCCAACAAAAGTTACTACTTCTCCTTCGTTGATATCAATATCGATTCCTTTTAACACCTTTAAATCGCCGTAAGATTTGTATATATTTCTTGCTTGTATCATTTTCAAAATTTGATGCTAAGTTAGGCTATTTTTAAGAAAATTGGTGATGATTAGGGTAAATTAGTTTTTAAAAAGTAAAATTGGCTAACAAAAATTAAAAATAGAAATGGGAAAACTAGTTACTTGAATTGCATTAAAAATACAAATGCTAAAAAATTAATTCTTTTAATAACTCATTGTCAATCTATTTATATATCTTTGCAAACTGTCAACAAAAAATGAATTGAATAAAACGCCCTTATATATTGCCCCATTAGAAACCCCCAATATTCCCTATTCTCAATTATATTATTGGGATTTGGCGGTCGAGTCATTTGATTTAGGGAAATATTATGATGCCTTAACCCATCTCATCCATTATATCAATAAAGACATCCTTGGAAAGGGAAAAATTACAAAGGATTGTACCATTGTTCATCCACATGGAAGTGGAATCATTAAAATTGCAATCAAAAATGATGAAATACACATAACTGCTCCTTTTCTAAAAACTACTCGTGCCCATAAAAAAGCGCTTTATCGAAAAATTTCTGAAATTAATTTTCATCCATTGACCTTGGCTAGAATTAAACTCAAAGATGATTTGATGTGGTTTGAATACAAAACATCAATTGATAGGGTACAGCCCAATAAAATATATGATGTTCTGAGAGAAATATGTGTTTTTGTAGATGATTTTGATGATGCTTTTATTAAAAAATACAATGCACAATTTTATCAAAAGCCACAAATTGAACATTTCAAATTAGATCACGATATTCAAATCTACAATGATGTTCAAAAATATGTTGCCAATGCATTAGAAGTCATAGAACAATTTGAAAAACAACGAGAAACTGGCTTTGTATGGGATGTTTTAGTAACCACTTGCTTCAAAATAGCGGACATGTTGGGTATTCATGGTACACTACGAACAGATATCGAAGATCAAGTTATTTTTTTAAGACATAATGATAAAATCGCAATTGAAGATAGGATTGCACAATCCAAGCAGTTTTTTATTAACTTAAGTAAGTTATCCTTTGATGAATTGGCAAAGAACTTTTATCGTTGTGATTATTTTATCTCTACCAAATTTAGATCTTCGTTGCCTATCATCCAGCAATATTTGAAGGCATTTGAAACTCGTAAAAACGAAGAACTACAATCAGGAAATAACATTGCAGTATTCTTTACATTGTATTATGCATTTTTGTCATTACTTTACGATTATAATGTCTCCAAAGAGCATTTTGTGATAATCGCTAATACTATGGAACAAACTAGTAATGTAGATTTTCATACAGGGGCAACATTATTAATTGATTTATTTAATAAATTTCAATCTGGTGACTTTGAATTACCATCTTCTTCTATCAATGGATTTTTTGCAAAATTATTTACCAATCGCTAATGAAAGAATTTGTCTTTAAAATAATCACATCAAATGGTTCAGGAACTGGCTTTTTAGTCAAAGGTTTTGACTATATTATCACTAGTTTTCAAATTATAAAAGGACATAAAAAAGTTGCTGTTGAAGATTATTTAAGGCATCGTCAAATTGGAAGAGTGTGCTTTATTCATTCCGTATTGGATATTGCCTTTTTACAAATAGATTCATCTACTAAAAATTCAAAAATTGTCATTGATTCGGCACAAAAGACACACTCTAATGACAAAGTTTCAATTTTAGGATACCCATTGGGAATGAATTTTACGGTAGGTGCAGGTATCATTTCAAGACCCACGCAAGAAATAAACGGCAAGACTTACTTGCAAACAGATGCACCCGTCAATTCAGGTATTATTGGGGGCCCCATAATCTCTCCAAATGGTATCCTTTTAGGAGTAACAGCTGGAAAAATTTCAGATACCGATAATATGGGTTTCGGAGTTCCATATTATAAAATATCTACTTTAATCGATAATTTTGATATTTCAAAGGGGGATTTTCAAGTTAAGTGCCCTTCTTGTGGTGAGATTATTTTAGAAAAAGTTGAATTTTGTCCAAAATGTGGGACGAATTGTAAATCCATAGTTTTTGATGACATACATTTAACTCATTTAGGCAGTTTTGTTGAAAATGTTTTGAATACGCTTGGTTTAGATCCAGTTTTAGCAAGATTTGGAAAAGACCAATGGCAATTTCATCAAGGAAGTGCCTTTATAAAAATATTTGTTTACAAAAATGATTATCTTATTGCTTCTTCCAAACTCAATAAACTGCCCAAGAGTAATTTAAATGAAATTTATCAATACTTATTAGAAGATCATCACTTCCCATATACTTTAGGAATATTAGACAATCATATTTATTTGTCTTATCGGGTACATCTTTCTGATATTTATTCTTTAAATCCAGAACTCATAAGAGAGAATCTCATCAATTTGGCATTAAAGGCTGATGATTTAGACAATTTTTTTCAAGAAACTTATGGTTGTGAATTTGCTATTGAAGCAAAAATTTAGGAGTTTATTAACAAAAAAAATAAACTTTTTTATATCAAAAGAGTTATTCTTTCGTTTACTTATGAGGAATGTTTATGATTTATCCTTTCCCTATCAAATATTTTAAATTGAAATTGACATGAAACACCTATTATCTTTTCTATTTTTCATTGCTCTTAGCCTACAAGTACATGCATCATACATCTTGATTCCAATGGATGAAAATCAAACCGACCATTTAAAAGCCTATGGTATCACCTACTGGGTTTTGGATAATGGAGCTGAAGCATTTTGGTTACTAAATTATAGAGGAGGGAGTTTCGCTTTTAAACATAATGTCTTATTTGAAAAAGAATGTAAAATACGTGGTGTTTCTTACGAAGTAATTGCAGATGTACAATTCGCAAATATTCAAAGAGAAATTGCCAATCCAGAAGTGAATCAAGATGTGGTAAAATTACAAGTTGCTCCCAAAATTGCCGTTTATACTCCTGATTTCAATGCTAGAGGAGAACAAATTCAACCCTGGGATGATGCCGTTACGATGGTTTTGACTTATGCAGAAATTCCTTATGATAAAATTTATGATAAAGAAGTACTAGATGATAAATTAACGGAATACGACTGGTTACACCTTCATCATGAGGATTTTACTGGGCAATATGGACGTTTTTACCGTAGTTATCATACAGCTCCTTGGTATAAAGAGAATGTCAAGAAAATGGAAGCACTTGCTACGGAATTGGGATTCAAAAAAGTATCACAGTTAAAACTAGCAGTTGTGAAAAAAATAAAAGAATATGTCGTAGGTGGCGGATTTATGTTTGCCATGTGTTCTGCCACAGATACCTACGATATAGCCTTAGCCGCAGAAGGTGTTGATATATGTGCAGACATATACGATGGTGATGCTGCCGACCCAAATCCAGATTCAAAATTAGATTTTTCAAAAACATTTGCTTTTAAAGATTTTAAGTTAATGAAAAATCCTACCATCTATGAATTTTCAACCATAGATCATGGGATGACAAGGAAAGTAAACCCTGAACAGGATTATATTTCTTTATTTGATTTTTCTGCCAAATGGGATCCAATTCCATCTATGTTGACTCAAAATCACACACGTACCGTCAAAGGATTTATGGGGCAAACTACTGCTTTTCTGAAAAAATATATTAAATCAAGTGTCTTGATTCTTGGAGATAACAAACCTGCTGGTGAAGCAAGATATATTCATGGTACAATGGGCAAAGGGTTTTGGACATTTTACGGTGGGCATGATCCAGAAGATTATCGTCATTATGTGAACGATCCAGAAACAGATTTGAGTTTACACCCAAATTCACCAGGATATCGTTTGATATTAAACAATATCCTTTTCCCTGCTGCAAAGAAAAAGAAACGTAAAACTTAGTAGATAACTCTCGTATGCACACAAAACTAAACCTTGTACTTAAAAAAGTAACAACGGCAATTATAGTAAAACTATTTTTTAGGAAATTAACGTCTCGATGAATCTACACTCGAAACAACATTCAAAAGTCCACCAACCAAGAAAGCAAAAATTACAACGTAAAGTATTAGCATGAATAACGCAATTTAATTCAGTAATAGATTTATGATATGTTCTTGAGCGTTATCTATAATCTGGCTGTAATTTAGAAATATTTTAATTCAAAATCAATATTTTTAGTTTTTTTTTCAAAAGGGTACATAAATATAAAAAAGTAATAATATAAAAAAATCGGTTAGTTTTGATTTGCAAAAAAA
>CAZOHX010000170.1:4262-6008 GCA_964579315.1 uncultured Saprospiraceae bacterium | reverse complement strand
ACAAAGATGTATTAAAAATTCAAGATTTAATTATTGAAAAAGTCGGAAAACAACTAAAATTAGGTACGGCAAAAACAGTGGACTATATTTCTGAAGTGGATAAAAAAACTCAATTAGAACTTGCTATTGAATTAAAAGAAATTCAAATCAGTAAATTGAAAATAAATCAAGTGATTTCAAACGGAATTTAATCACCATCCAAATTATCTATTATTAACAAAAGACATTTGTCTAAAAGATTTAAAAAGATGAAAAAATTAATATTACTGACACTTTTATCCATTGTACTTTTTAGTTGTGAAGAAAAAACTGTTCGCTCCGATGCCTACGGTAATTTTGAAGCAGATGAATGGGCAATCTCTTCTGAATTACCGGGAAGATTGGTGTATTTCAATTTGCAAGAAGGTGCTCAAATCAAAAAAGGGGATTTAGTAGGGGAAATAGATTCTTCAGGATTTGTCCTTAAATCGAAGCAAATAGATGCTGCGATAAATGCCATTTATGCCAAAAAGCAATCCGCTGCTCCCGAAATTGCATTGCTTTTAAAGAAGAAAGCGGTCATTGAACGAGAGCTTATTAGAGTCAAAGCAATGGTGGCTGATGAAGTAGGAACTCAAAAACAATTGGATGATATTCAAGGTAAAATTGAAATCATTGATGGGCAAATCGCTGCTGCAAAAGAGAAGGTCAATTTAGCCAATTCAAGTATTTTCGCTCAAGTCAATCCTTTAAGAGCTCAGAAAAAACAAATACAAGATCAAATTCATAGATGTAAAATTTATGCTCCTTTTACGGGAACGGTCTTGCTGAAATTGGCAGAAAATGGGGAAGTAGTGATGCCTAGTCAAAGTCTAGCCAAAATCGCCAATTTAAATCCACTGAGATTACGTGCCTATATCAGCGGCAATCAACTTTCATCTGTGAAACTGGGTCAAAAAGTAAAAGTATCGGTGGATAACACAAATGGAAAAATGACCGACTACGAAGGTACAATTTCTTGGATTTCAAGTAAAGCTGAATTTACACCCAAAATTGTTCAGACCAAAGAAGAGCGCGTGAATTTAGTCTATGCAATCAAAATAGATGTAAAAAATGATGGTGGTTTAAAGATTGGAATGCCCGCAGAAGTAAATTTTTAATTTTACATTTAATTAACTTTCAAATCATGAATCCAGTCCTTAAAGTATCTAATATTTCAAAAAGCTATGGTGATGAAATCGCTCTAGATCAACTCGATTTCTCGGTAAACGAAGGAGAATTGTTTGGACTTATCGGACCTGATGGAGCTGGTAAATCCACATTTTTTAGACTGGCTACTACTCTATTGCTTCCTGATACGGGCTCTATTCAATTATTTGGCTTTGATACTTTAAAGGATTATAAAGAAATAAGGAAAATTGTAGGATATATGCCTGGAGAATTCTCCTTGTATAAAGATTTGACTATTGAAGAAAATCTATCTTTTTATGCGACCATATTTAAAACAACCATCAAAGAAAATTATCACTTGATTAAAGATATTTATGAACATATCGCTCCTTTTAAAAAACGAAAGGCAGGTGATTTGTCGGGGGGAATGAAACAGAAATTAGCCCTGTCTTGTGCTTTAATCCATAAACCAAAAATATTATTTCTCGATGAACCTACTACAGGAATTGATGCTGTCTCCAGAAAAGAATTATGGGATTTATTGAGAAGTCTGAAACACAAAGGAGTGACCATTGTAGTTTCGACCCCTTACATGGA
>CAZOHX010000170.1:0-4252 GCA_964579315.1 uncultured Saprospiraceae bacterium | reverse complement strand
ATGAAGCCAGTTGGTGTGATAGAGTTTTGCTATTGCAAAATGGACAGTTATTAGACATGAATACACCCGCAGGCATTATCTCCAATTTTGATAATTATTTATTCGAAGTTAAAGGGGGAAGCAAGTACCAATTATTAGTTGATCTAAGAAAAACAGACTTTTTATTTAATGTTTTTCCATTTGGTGAATCCATCCACGTAAGTAGTAAAACGGAAATATCGCCCCAAAAAATCAAATCATTTTTAATTCATCTAGGATATTCTAACATAGAAATAAACGCTATTCAGCCTAATATTGAAGATTGTTTTATGGATTTAATGACACAAAAAACACTTGTTTAAATGGATGAAGTAATTATAAAAGTAGATAAATTGACACGAAAGTTCGGAAAATTCATTGCCGTAAATGAAATAAGTTTTGAAGTGGCTAAAGGTGAAATTTTCGGGTTTTTAGGAGCCAATGGAGCAGGAAAAACTACAGCAATCAAAATGCTGACGGGGTTGTTGTCATCTACATCTGGAATTGCATCCGTGGCAGGGTTTGATATCGTGACTGCATCTGAAAAAATAAAAAAGAGTATTGGCTATATGAGCCAAAAATTCTCCTTGTATGAAGACTTAACGGTCAAGGAAAATATCCGTTTTTATGGTGGAATTTATGGGCTAAGTAGAAAACAAATAAAGGTAAAAACGGCTAAATTATTGGACACCTTGCAAATGCATGACATGGCAAATCAAATGACCGTGGACTTACCTTTGGGGTGGAAACAAAAATTGGCATTTTCTATTGCAATTATTCATGACCCCAAAATTGTATTTTTAGATGAACCAACCAGTGGAGTGGATCCCATCGCTCGACGACAATTTTGGGAGATGATTTACAAGGCAGCTCATGATGGCACAACTGTTTTTGTCACTACACACTATATGGATGAAGCAGAATATTGCGATCGAATTTCCATTATGGTAGATGGAAAAATTGTAGCCTTAGATACGCCTTCTCGGTTAAAAGAAATTCATAATACGCCAAGCATAAACGATTTATTCATAAAAATGGCAAGAGGATGATTAAACAATTTTGGGCATTTGTTAAAAAAGAAATTAAACATATTTCTAGGGATTATCGGACATTACTCATTCTGATTGGGATGCCTGTGGCTCAAGTAATTCTTTTTGGATTTGCTATAAAAAATGAAATCACTGAAGCAGGTATCGCTATCATTGATAAATCTCATGATGAAATGACCGCCGAAATTAAAACAAAAATCTTGGCGACGGATTATTTTATTTTAAATGATGAACTGAATTCTGAGTCCTTATTAGAAGATGTCTTTAAAAAGGGTAAAACTAAAATTGCTATCGTTTTTGAACCCAATTTTGAACATAATTTTCATGAAAATAGAAAAGCGAATTTGCAAATAATTGCCGATGCTTCTGACCCCAATATGGCTACTCAATTGATCAATTATACATCAAGTATCATTAGAGATTACCAATTTGAAAAGAATAAATTCAAAAAAATCCCCTACTTTATACAACCCGAAATCAAAATGCTCTATAATCCAACCTTAAAAAGTTCTATCTATTTTGTTCCTGGGGTGATGAGCATTATTTTGATGCTTGTTTCGACGATGATGACATCCATTACTATTACGCGTGAAAAAGAAATGGGAACGATGGAAGTTTTGCTCGTTTCTCCTTTAAAACCTGCTATGATTGTGGTTGGAAAAGTAATTCCTTACGTTGTTTTATCACTATTTAATGCCCTTACCATTTTGTTTTTAGGTGTATATGTTTTTGGGGTACCTATCAATGGAAATTTACTTTTGCTCTTTGTAGAAATACTACTATTTGTTCTCACTACTTTGTCCTTGGGAATATTGATTTCTACCATTTCAAAAACACAACAAGTAGCCATGATGATTTCCTTAATGGGCTTGATGTTGCCAACCATATTATTATCTGGTTTTGTATTTCCCATAGAAAATATGCCCTTTCCATTGCAAATGTTGAGTCATATTGTACCTGCAAAATGGTTTATCATCATCGTGAAAGGAATTATGATTAAAGGTATTGGGTTTAGTTATATCATAAAAGAAACCACTATTTTAGGGGCGATGTCTATTGTTTTTACCTTACTTAGTATTCGAAATTTCTCCATTCGATTGGAATGATTTGAAATGTATGGAAATATGAAAATTAATTTAAAAATCTAGAATTAATCAAAATGCAAGCATTATTTTATTTATTACAAAAAGAGTTTATTCAAATTTTTCGTAACAAAACGATGTTGCCTATTATTTTTATTATTCCACTTGTCCAATTATTTATTCTTTCATATACTGCAGATTTTGAAATTCGCAACCTAAATTTACATATTATTGACCAAGATAAAAGTCAATTATCAAGAAGACTAATTAGTAAATTTCAAGCATCTCATCAATTTCATATTGTAAATATCGGGACTAGAGAAGCAGATGCTTTTAGTGATTTACACTCAAGAAAAGCAGATGTTTTCATACATATTCCTTCCCATTTTGAAAAAGACTTTATAAAGAATAAGGGAACGAAAATCCAAATTACAGCAGATGCCGTGAATGGACTAAAAGCTGGTGTTGCCACCGCCTATATTTCTTCTGTAATCGCTAATTTTAATCTTGAATTTCTCCATGAATTGTCTTTCCCAAAAGGAATGAGACCTCCTGCCAGTATCAATGTCAGCTACTCCAATTGGTACAACCCCATGCTAAATTACAAAACTTTTATGGTGCCTGGCATCCTCGTAATGTTGGTGACCATGTCTGGGGTATTTTTGTCAGGAATGAATTTGGTACGTGAAAAAGAAATCGGTACCATTGAACAATTAAATGTTACTCCATTAAAAAAATGGCAATTTATTGTCGGCAAACTATTTCCATTTTTAATTATTGGTTTGTTTGTATTCTCTATTGGTCTTGCTATGGGGAAATTCTATTTTCATATTCCCATTGAAGGCTCATTGGGATTGATTTACGGCTATACTTTCATCTATTTATTTCTTGTTTTGGGAATGGGGTTGTTTATTTCTACCGTAACAGATACCCAACAACAAGCCCTTTTTATCGCTTGGTTTTTCTTAGTGATTTTTATTTTAATGAGTGGGCTGTTCACCCCCATTGAAAGTATGCCTAAATGGGCACAAAATTTAGCACATCTCAATCCTATTGCTTGGTTTGTAGAAATCAATCGCTTGGTTTTACTCAAAGGAAGTGGATTCGCAGAAGTGACTCATCTTTTTAAGTCAACCATTATTGGAGCCATCGTAATCAATACGCTTGCGGTCTTGTTTTATAAAAAACGGGTGGGGTAACTCGGTATCTTTTTCAGAATTTGGAATAAGAAAAAAGTCTTTAAGTCTCAATTTACCGAAGCACCTTTAGGTGGTTTAGAGCCATCACCTATACAACAACTCTGATGGATCTACCATCATCTTATTTACAGCATCCAACCAATTTATTGCCGTATTTGGTTCTTGGCACAATAAGAATAGAAGTTTCTAAAATTCTTTTGCATTTTTTGTTTGTTAATTTTTCTAAGAAATCAATGGCTGTTCAAAAGCAGAACCAAAAGTAAACGCTTCTTGGCTTGGGCCATTTTTTCGAAGATATTTCAATTTGTCTTTTGCCTCCTCTGGAGTTGGAATATGACCAATTGGAATCCACCATAAAACTTGATGAACAGATTTTAATTTATCAAACCATGCTTCTCTGTCTCTAATTAATTCAACATGCCTAGATTTATAAACAAACGATTTCAAATCTTCAAGATTTTTCCATACGCTCAAATTTACCAATAATAATGAGTCATCAAATACTCGAAATGATGTTGAATCGCCAGATTCTGATTGTAAACGCCATATAAAGCCAGGGGAATTATCTGCAATAGCATTAATTTCATCCAATCTTGAAACAAAACCCTTCATAACGTTTGTATCCATTTCATCTTTTGCTTGAGCAATATTTACTTGTGCTAAGTGATGTTTTTTCATTTAATTTAATTTTAGTCAACTTATTTCAAGAATGTACCTGTTTTTTTTTGTGCACAACACAAAGGAACATCTAAACCCACCAAACCCAATTCTCCGCAGTCAACCAAAAAGTTTAGAAATTTCAGTTGAACAAGCCGATCTTTAATCAAACCAATTTAGGCTATAGTGGAAACGATCACCCTTTTTAAATTTATTTTCGGCAGTAAATTATGAAAAAATTGTGAGA
>CAZOHX010000169.1:0-6039 GCA_964579315.1 uncultured Saprospiraceae bacterium | reverse complement strand
TTATGAAGCTGAAGCTGAAAATATTACTCAAGAAGACCTAATTAAAAGAATTTTAGACGCCGTTCCTGTACCATAGACTATCATTATGCTTTTGGTTCATTTTTATTTTTAAATTAAAATTGACATGATGATACGTTTTATCACTTATATCGCACTTTTACTGCTTCCTATTTTGGGCTTCACTCAAGAAAATGCAACTCCTTTTCAGAATTTTGCAAAGGGGCATGATTTGGAGTGGATCAAACCTTTTGTAGGAGAATTGGGCAATACCAAAGTGAAATTGTCTCTACAATTTGATGGGTATCTCTGTAAGGGTGAAATGACTTATCTCAAAAGTGGTTTGGTCGTAAATTTGGATGGAACAATCAAAAATGACTCTATTAAATTGCTAGAATATGAAAATAATCAATTGACGGGCGTTATTACAGGAAATATCCATGACAATACTATTCATGGAGATTGGATCAGTCCCAATGGAGATGAATTGGTCTCGTTTTTTGCTCAAAAACCTACTCAAATCTTGGATAACACAGTTCAAAATACTTGGATTAAAATCTATAAAGACGAAGATGATGAAACCTTTTTGATACTCATGAAAAATGGCAATAATGATGTCGTTGTAAAAAAATGGGACAAGGCTAATCCTCTCATCCAATATTTTGATGGAGAACAGAAAGATGATACCTATGAATTGGTGGATTTTGCCACTCACAAAACGATAATTGCAACTGAAAAAAAGCAAAATACATTGCAAGTAGCTTCTCAAGGTAAGCACAAAAATTTAAAGTATCAAAACTTTATATGGAGTCAAACTATCCCTTTGAAAACTAAGTCTTTTGCAAATCATAGTGTAAGTTATGAATTTATCTTTCCTAATACAAAAAATGAAAAATTGAATCAATTGATTCAAAATAAAATAAATCCTTGGTTGAAAAATTGTCGCAAACAAGTTCAATCAAAAAATAAAAAGAAATTTGTTAATGAGAAAAAACAACGTGGATTTTCTTGGTTTGAACTCACTTATGCCGATCAACACCTTTTTAGTGGTATCTTATATTTTAGAAACACTTGGAATAATGAAATAAAAACACAAACTATCAATTATTCTTTTGATAAAAAGAGCGAAATTACTTTAGACCGTGTTTTTAAAAAAAGAGCGAAATATAACCTGTTTATTCAAAAAAAATTGGAAAATAAATTAAAGCAAGTAAAAAATGAAGACAAATCGTTTCAGCAATGGCTAAAACATGCCAATTTTAAATATTTGAATTTTGGGAAAGACTATTTGTTTGCAAGTACTGAAATGAGTGGGCTCTATGGGAAAGAAACTATTTTGATTCCGTGGAAAGATTTAAATAAATTTTTAAAAAGAAAGAATTGGGTAAAACCTTTATAAAATGAATACGACTGAATTACTAAAAAAGGTAAGAAAGATAGAAATCAAGACCAAAGGCTTGAGTAATCATATCTTTTCGGGTGAGTACCACAGTACTTTCAAGGGTCGGGGTATGTCTTTTAGTGAGGTACGGGCATATCAGTACGGGGATGATGTACGTAATATCGATTGGAATGTGACCGCACGTACAGGAGATCCTTTTATCAAAATCTTTGAAGAAGAACGTGAGTTAACTGTCATTTTATTAATTGATGTCAGTCAGTCTTCCTTTTTTGGTTTGGACCATTTGAAAAATGAAATTATTACAGAAATAAGTGCCGTTTTATCCTTTTCAGCTATCAATAATAATGATAAAGTTGGCGTTATCTTCTTTTCTGATAAAATCGAGAAATTTATTCCACCCAAAAAAGGGAAGCAACATATTTTGAGAATTATCCGTGAATTAATCAATTTTGAGCCTAGTGGTCAAGGCACAAATATCAAATTGGCACTCGAATACTTTACCAATATTGTAAAAAAACGAACAATTTGCTTTATGCTATCCGATTTTATGGATAATGGATATGATACGGCTCTAAGAATTGCTGCTCGGAGACATGACATTGTGGGCATACATTTGTATGATGAGTTTGAAAAATCGCTTCCCAATGTAGGTCTGATCCGAGTTTATGATGCAGAAACCAATGATTATATTATTATAGATACCGCTTCAGCGAACGTGAGAAGCCAATATGAAGAAAATTTTCAAAATCAATATGATTATTTTAATAATGCATTTAAAAAATCTGGTGCCGACACCATGAGTATTTGTACCAAAGATTCTTATGTGAATGTATTAATGAAATTTTTTAAAAAACGACATAAATAATTGTGAAAAAGATTAAAATCATCCTATTATTATCATTTTTGACCAGCTTTGTCTTTGGACAACAAGTGGTAGGTAGTGTCGATTCTACAAAAGTGAAATTGGGGAATACAGTAGGTTTCTATATTAAGATTACGGGAAACCAAATCTCCGACCCAAAAGTAGATTTGACTACTTTGGACACGTTTGACACCTTTACAGTTATATCTGATGGCGCATGGAAAACACTTGAAGGAAATAAGGGATTCGTTCAAGCCCTAAAAATTATTCCAACTCAAGAAGGGGATATTCAAATTCCAAATGTGAAAGTTAATTTTTTAGTCAATGGTAAAAAAATATCTGCTGCTACTCGAAAAATTAATTTGAATGTTTTGCCCAATGAGACGCTTCCCCAAGATATTTTAGCAAATAAAGCCATCGCATTAGAACCCATGACTTTGGAAGACTATCTCCCTTACTTAATTGGTTTGGCGATTTTACTTGCAATTCTTGGAATTTGGTGGTATTACAAGAAAAAACATCAACCTAAAGAAATTGTAATTCCCGAAGTCATTATTCCTCCACATGAGATTGCATTATCAAAACTAAAAGATTTGAAATTGTCCAAAATATGGGAAACAGATCCCAAGGCATTTCATAGTAGATTGAGTATGATTTTGAGAGCTTACTTGGGCGGACGATTTAACATTCATGCCGTAGAATCAACTACAGGAGAAATTGTTGATGACATGAAAGCCGCTCATATGAATACGGAATATATTCAAAAATTTAAAGAAATATTTGAAATGGCGGATTTAGTGAAATTTGCAAAAGCTACCCCACCAAAGGATATTCATGATAAAATATTAGACTTTGCAGAAAAATTTGTCATAAGTACTAAACCAAAATTAGAATCAAAAGAAACAGAAAATTGATATGGGATTATGGTCTGAAAATATGAGTTTTGTCAATCCTTCTTTTTTGATTTTGCTGGGGCTAATCCCCTTGGCAGGATACTGGTATTATACTAGAAATAGAAGGATGCACACCCAATTGAAAGTATCGAGTTTGGCTGCTTTCAATGGACAATCTTCTCTTCGTGGTAAATTGACTATTTTGCTGCCAATTTTAAGAGCATTAGCGTTTGCGGCACTTGTTATCGCTATGGCTAGACCGCAATTAGCCTTAAAAGAAGAGGATATTCAGGCAGATGGTATCGATATTTTTATGGTCATGGATCTATCTAGTAGTATGTTGGCTCAAGATTTCAAACCCGATCGTTTGGAAGTGAGCAAACGGGTTGCTATGGATTTTGTGGACAAACGACCTTACGATAGAATCGGATTGGCGGTCTTTGCAGGCGAAGCCTTTACCCAATGTCCATTGACGACTGACCATACGGTAGTCAAAGGGTTTTTATCTTCCTTGGAATGTGGCATTCTTCAAGATGGTACCGCTATCGGTATGGGATTGGCATCCGCAGTAAACAGATTGAAAGAAAGTGATGCCAAAAGTAAAGTGGTCATCCTCTTGACAGATGGAGTCAATAATGCAGGTTATATCAAACCAGAAACTGCCGCAGAACTCGCCAAAGAGTTTAATATTAAAGTATATACCATAGGAGTTGGTTCGGAAGGTGATGCTGTCGCTCCAATCAGTAAAAAACGGGGGGGCGGTTTTATCTATGGTTTGACAAGAGTACAAATTGATGAACAGTTATTGAGAAATATCTCCTACATGACTGGTGCAAAATATTTTAGAGCAACCAACGCTCGTGCTTTAGCTCAAATTTATGAACAAATTAACCAAATGGAGAAAACAAAAATTGATGTGACAACGATTAAAAGATATAGTGAAGAATTTTATCGATTTGCTTTTTTAGGATTGATATTTTTGATGTTGGAGATTTTATTGAGAAATACGGTATTGCGGACTTTGCCTTAATTTTTGAATTGTTGAGTTATTGAATGGCTAATAGGATGTGTACTTAAAGGAGAAATGATACAAGGATGAAATGATACAATGGCTAGTGGGATGCATATATTCTAAGACTAGCTGACTTTTAGAAAAATAATTTCAATTAGGAAAACAATTAATAATTAACCATTAACAATTAATAAATTTTGTTTAGATTTGAAAATATAGAATTTTTATATGCACTTGGATTAGTTCCTGTGCTTATTATTGTCTTTCTACTTTCAGTAGCTTGGCGAAAACGAAAATTAGAATTACTAGGCAATCCTAATTTGGTAAAACAAATGACTATTGGATATTCAAAATATAAAGATATAATCAAATTTTCTTTATTGGTAATTGCAATGGCATTTTTAGCCATAAGTTTGTCCAACCCACAATGGGGAAATAAAAAAGAAAAGGTAAAAGCCAAAGCTTCTGACGTGTTTATAGCCTTGGATATTTCAAGGAGTATGATGGCAGAAGATGTGCGTCCTAGTAGAATGGAACGTGCCAAAAAATTTGCCCAAAATTTGGTCAATCATTTAAAAGGAGAACGTATTGGCATTATTTTATTTGCAGGAAACGCCTATTTACAAATGCCTTTGACCACCGACTACTCTGCTGCAATGTTGTTTTTGAAAAGTGCCAATCCCAATCAAGCTCCTTCTCAAGGAACAGCGATCAGTGATGCGATAGATTTGGCTGAAAAATCTTTTGATGAAGATAATAAACATCACAAAGCACTAGTTATTATTACCGATGGAGAAAATCATGATCAAGAAACCATCGCTAGAGCCCAAGAAGCCAATGAAAATGGATTGCTAATATTTGGTGTAGGTGTTGGGACGGAAGAAGGTGGATTGATTCCTATCCGAACTGCAAGTAGGAACGATTACAAACGTGACAAAACAGGGACACCTATAAAATCAAAATTGAATATAAAAATGTTGGAAGACCTTGCAGATGCTGGAAATGGAGCGTATTTTAATTTAACCGATGATACCGAAGCAGTAGTTTCAGCGGTGCGTAGTAGAATTGATAAAATTGCAAAAAGAGAATTGGAAGCTCGATCTTTTACGAATTATGCGAGTTATTTTCAATACTTTTTATTTCCTGCTATTTTATTGATTTTAATAGAATTTTTTATCTCTTATCGAAAAAAATTAAAAGTCAAAACACCCATAACCCAATAAATTGTCAATAATGAAATTCATAATCTTAATATTATCTATTTTCCTAACTACACAAATATATGCTCAAACAGCACATAAATATTTGCGTTCAGGCAATTCTGCTTACATCAATAAGCAATATAATACCGCAGAAGAATCTTATCGTAAAGCTCTGGAAAAAGATCATTCTGCCAAAGCTGCTTATAATTTAGGAAATACTGTTTATAATCAAGAACGGTATGAAGAAGCTCAAAAACATTTCGCCGAAGCTTCTAGATATGCAGAATCGCCCGATTTGAAGTCTAATGCATTATACAATATGGGAAATTCCTATTTTAAAATGCAAAAATACCAAGAAAGTATCAATGCTTACAAACAAGCCTTGAAAATAAATCCAGAAGATAATCAAGCTTTAAAAAATCTAGTGATTGCTAAGAAAAAATTGATTCAACAGCAAAAACAACAACAAAATAAGGATAAACAGAATAAAGATCAAGACCAAAAAGACAAAGAGCAAAAAGATCAAGATAAGCAACAGCAACAAGACCAAAAAGACAAAGAGCAAAAAGATCAAGATAAGCAAAATCAACAACAACAAGATCAAAAAGACAAGGAGCAAAAAGATCAAGATAAACAACAGCAACAAGACCAAAAAGACAAAGATCAAAAAG
>CAZOHX010000168.1:0-6041 GCA_964579315.1 uncultured Saprospiraceae bacterium | reverse complement strand
CTCACTATTGAGTTTTATGTTTGAAAATTCCACCGAATCATCCGTGTGCGGGGTACAGGGGGGTAGAGGCCGGGGTGATGATTCATCGGTTGGAGGGATCCATTGATGAAGTTTTGTTTCGTACAGAATAAGAAAGACGAACTTTTTAAAAAAAGAAAAAACCCGAATTGGGCGCAAGGGGGAAGAGTGCGTCTGGTTCGGGTTTTTTGGGTTTAATTGAATATATAATATGGAGAAGAAAAATGGCAAAGATTAAATTCATTTGGATGATCTTTTTATTTATGATTATTCAATGCGAATATTTATATCCTCAATATAAACCATCTATTAGAAAAGCAATTAACAAAAACGAATTAATCAGGATTAAGAATAATTCTGTAAAAATTTATCGTTCTAATTCAAGCTATAATTTATATAATCAATACAGGATTATGGCCAATAATAAAATTGCACGAAAGGATAGCAATCTTTCTTTGGTGAGCCAGTGGCTTTGGGGTAATTGTAATGCGGTTGATATATCCGGCAACTATGCTTTTGTTGGTAATGGATTTTTATTGCAAATTTTCAATATTAAAGATCCTATCCATCCGAAATTGATTTCACAGGTTAAATCCAAATCCCTTATTTCCCAAATAAGAATCCGCGCAAATATTCTTTATTTATTAAATCCACTTACGATTATAGATATAAGTGATGTTCATAGTCCTGTTATAAAATATGAACAGTGGATTGGTGGATTGATTTCCCCTATGAAATTAACAATTAGTGGGAATTTCATTTATATTGGAGATATGTATTCTGAAGTATTCATTTTTGATATATCAAATCCTATTCATCCTGTGAAGATTTCGAGTATTAGAGGAAGTGGAGAATTAACAAAAGGACTTCTTGTTGCAGGTACGTATCTTTATGTATTAACAGCAGATGGCTTACAGGTTGATATATTTGATATTTCAGATAAATCCAACCCAAAATATATTTCATCTTATTTTTTTGGCGGTTATGGTGGAGCAATTGCCATAGATGATAGTCTATTGTATTTAACAACTAGTGTCAGACCTAATTTTCAAATTATTAGCATTCGTAATCCTTTAGAACCAAAATATTTAGGGGGAATGGATTTGCCCGGAATAGCTGAAGAAATTACTTTGAAAGATAGTTTGGCTTTTTTGTCAATAGCATATAAAAATCCGGGTTTTTATGTATTAAATATTTCTAATTCGCAAAAGCCAAGTTTTATTTCTGGAATTAAATGGCCTGGTGCAAATATTTCTTTGGCAGGTCCGCAATCAGCGGTCCTTTCAAATGGATTTGCCTATTTGCCATCTAAAATTGCTCTATGGATTATTGATATTTCCAATCCCAATTCAATGGAAACCTCTTACTTTTATAGGACGGCTGACGAAGCACTAAGTTGTGTACTTCATAACAAATATATTTATATTGCGGATTCACAGGCTGGATTAAAGATACTCGATATGAGAGATCAAACCGATCCGAAATTAACTGGCTTTTTTGATACAGATAATTCTTGTACCGGTATTGCAATTGATGATACATTCGCCTACTTATTAACGAATAAAATTTTAGCGAATAAAAATCTTTTTATATTGGATATTTCTAACCCAATCAAGCCGGTTCAATTGAGCAAATTAAGTATAATTGACTCAACAGATATAGTATTACCTCCCTTTATGGATTTTGACAAATCCACTATCTACATTGTTATACCTTCCAAAAAATTACTACTTATTGATATTCATGAAAAAACTAATCCTTTCATTAAAGAGACTATTCAAACTCGAGGGATTCCTCATGGTATTTCAAAAAGTGGTAATTATCTTTTTGTGGCAGAGGGTGACAGTGGAGTATATATGTATAATATTTCTGAGCCCCCTAATCCGCCTTTTTTTGTAAAAAAGGTCAGCAATTATCAAGCATATGGAATTCTGACGGCCAAAGATAAGTTATTTTTTACCGAAGGATTATATCTTTATATCTATGATATCAGCAATATTCCGGCGACAAATTTTTTATCAAAAGTTCGATTGCCCAATGGTGGTGATTATTATTATACCTTATCCTATTCAAATAATATTATTTTTTTGGGTTATGCATGGAATATTGAGGGAATAGATGTTTCTGATCCCATGCATTCATTTATTTCGGCATATAGCAGGCAATATCCCGTAAGGAGCGTTTTTGCCAAAGGTAATTACATTTACGCGTGTAACAGTTATTGGGGATTTTCAATATTTAGAAAAAATATTATCAATTCGGTTGAGCCATATTATCAAAAAAATAAACCTACTTTTTTCTTAAGACAAAATTACCCCAATCCGTTTAATTCTCAATGTGTGATTCAATATCAAATTATCAAAAAATCCTTTGTAAATCTATCTTTATACAATATATTGGGGCAAAAAGTATTAACTTTTGTGAATAGAAATATGCCAAAGGGTATTTATCAAATAAATTTGAAATCAGAAAATTTAAGCTCAGGTCAGTATTTTATAATTTTAAAGACAGAAAGATATGTGGCTGCAAAAACAATTTTATTAATCAAGTAATTTCTTAAGTTAATGTTTGCATTAAATCCAGAAATATTTGCTCTTTACATACGGCCGCCTCCATATATCAGTGGTGTTCTTATTTATTATGTGTGCTTTTTTAATTATTTATGAGACTTTTCAAGGAGGAATAAGCATGAAATGCCCAAAATTTTATATTTTTATATTTATAATTATGGGTTTTATAAATAGTGCCTATGCCCAAAAATACAAACCCAATAATATACCCATCTGTACAAATGCATCTGATCAATCTGAACCAGCCATTGCCATTGATCCCAATAATAACTCTCATTTATTTTCGGATTGGAATGATTTTCGGAATTTGACTAATTCAAATGTATATTGGCATATCGGCTATGGTTTTTCCCAAAATGATCTAAATTTGTGGTCTACAAATTTATTGGTAAATACGACGGGTCAGTTTGAGGGCGGATTTGATCCATCTGTAAGTTTTGACAAAAACTCAAATGTTTATCTTTGCTTTATTGCTTCAAATTCTGGTTTGGGCCCAGTTTATATTGCAAAAACTCAGAATAATGGTATAAGTTGGTACTATTATCAAGTAAGTCCTTTGAGCTATTCGCAGGACAAACCATACATGACTATGGATAATAGCGGCGGCAACTATAATGGCAGAATTTATATTAGTTGGACAGATTTTAGTTCTGGATCAAGAATTCTCACATCTTTTTCATCCGATAATGGTCTCACATGGTCAACTCCAAATCAAATTTCTTCATCAATATCTAAAAGTGCCGGCCTGGGAGTATATTTATCTCCACAGTACAGTCAATACAATGTTCAATCTGCTTTTGTACAAGGTTCTATTCCAGCAATTGCACAAAATGGCAATGTATATATTGTGTATTTATTAGCCAATGGCGGAAATGGTAGTTCAGGCAAAATTAAAATTTGCAAATCCACAAATGGTGGCTTAAGTTATTTTTCTCCAATAACAATAGCCGATATATCTGTGGCCTGGAAAATGCAAGTTGGACATGGTCTTAGGGCCTCAAGTTTACCAACAATTGACATAGATCCACAAACTGGCAATATTTATGTTGCATACACTCAAAATGATAATGGAGATCTAAATATTTATTATACGTACTCCACTGACGGAGGAAGCACGTGGAGTTCGCCTCAGATCGCTACCCAAAATACAAATGATTACCAATTTTTCCCATGGCTTTCAATTAGCTCTGAAGGACTAGTTTCTTTGGTTTATTATCAAGGGACCTCTTCCTCAGTAAATATTTATATTGCTGAATCCTATAATTCCGGTCTATCTTTTTATAGTCCTAACACCAAAATTTCCTCTATTAGCAGTAATCCAAATAATGTGGCAAATAGTAGTTATACCTCGGATTATATTGGTATGTCTTCTGCAAAAGGATATAATTTTTATCCATCATGGACAGATTTTAGAAATGGTAATGCAGATGTTTATATAGCAAAATACAATAGCTTAGATAAACTATCCTATGAAAACAAATCTTTATACATTGCTTCTACCTTTCCAAATAGTTCAAGGCAGTTACAAAAGGGCGGCGGTAAGTTGCATGAAATATTTGCTTCGGGGGGTGAAGTATTCTATCGCCGATCTGCCAATAATGGTTCAACCTGGGAATTAACAAAGCGTTTAAGTACGGGTAATGGGTCAAACGGCCGCCAGTGTATCGCAATTGGTCATGATGGCAATATTTATGTGGTATGGCAGAGAAAAATCGGTTCAAATAGTTATGAAATTTGGTATACAGGGAGTGAGAATAATGGAACTACCTGGAGCACACCCAAAATCATTACAGGTTCCGATAATGTTTCCACCTCCTGGGCACAATCAGCAGGTGTTATGCCTGTAATTTCAGAGATTGAGATGACACCTCAGGATCATGAAATTGTGGTGGTCTATTGCAGCTCTCAAGGATTAAAATACAGTATTTCTGAAAGTGATGAAAATCCCGGTGCAAGTTGGAGCACGCCACAAGTTATTTCCGGCTCTCACAACAGTTATGTTGAATTTCCCAGTCTGGCAAAGGGGCAAGGTTTTCTAAGTCTCACTTATGATTATCGCTATTATGGAGTATATTCCAGAACATTTAACGGATCAACGTGGAGTTCTGAAACATATATTTCTAATTATGGAACAATTGAGGATCGTTATTCATCTGTTTCTATTGATGGGAATAATGATATTATAGCAGCCTGGTGTGCCCAGGAGAATGTTGATTCCGATTATCGAATCCTGTTTCGCTATGGTTATTCGAATAATACCTGGAGTAATTGGAAGGTAGAATTCGATAAAATTCCGGGGATAAGTTCATATTATCCGGCGATAACCTATTATAACAAGGGGGGGTCTAATAATTACGGCGTAGCTATTGTATATCATACATCAGATAAACAAATAAGAATAAAAAAATATGATGTAGGAACTGTGTGGTATGATTATACGGTATCCAATAGTGGTCGATATGCGAATATTACAACTGAAGATTATAATTCAGGTACGCCCAAATATATCTGGACGGATCAAAATGGATCACCCTATACTGTATCATTGAGTTCACAACATCTTCCCAAAAAGCTTTTAGCAATGGATGGAATCAGAAAAAGGCGTGCTGTATTTACAGATACTTTAACAAAGTCTTCTTTGTGCTTTCAAGTAGGAGATTTGAGGGTTCGTACAAGACAAGGTGAAGAAATACCAATATATTTCAAGAGGTACAATCACAGGGATAAATTAAAACTGGACCTTAAAAATATTTGTAGCTATATTTCTTCAGAACCGATTTTATTGCCTCCAGATGCAAAAAGTATTAGCTTTACTGATACAATTTATACCACAACAATCAACGATTCAAGCAATTCAGATGTAAGGCAAGTATTTACTAATTACAGCTATGCTCTTCAATTAGTGGATGCAAAGACAGGCAAAGAGTTATGCATATTGGACAATGGGAAAAGTTCTGGGTTGAAAGCGTTTGATATTGGTCACTTTGCAGGTAAGGAAGTGCGACTAAAACCGGAGATTAAAATCTTTGGCATATCTTTAAAATCTCTGGAATTTGGATTGGTTGATATTATCTCACCGGTCAATTTTTCGACTCCAAAGATAGCAAATAATAAAGATCAATGGGAAGTCAGACCAGAGCATTTTGATCTATTCCAGAACTACCCCAACCCCTTCAACCCCACGACCACCATCAGCTACCAATTACCGGAGGCAGCACGCGTCACGGTGGGGATTTATAATTTGCAGGGGCGGCTGGTTGAAACCTTAGTGAACGGTGAAAAGGAAGCGGGGAGTTATTCGGTTAAGTTGAACGCTGCCAACCTGCCCAGCGGGGTGTATTTCTACCGGATTCAGGCGGGGAAGTTTACGGCCACAAAAAAGCTTTTGCTGCTGAAATAATGTGCGTCCTTGGTGGCCGGTGCGCCTCGTCGGCCACCGGATTTTATTTCACG
>CAZOHX010000167.1:0-6064 GCA_964579315.1 uncultured Saprospiraceae bacterium | reverse complement strand
CCTTGACCAGCAATAGTACCTGCGATATGGTTTTGATGATTGGTATTAGATTTTTCTGTAGATTTTGAAATCCAATTTTGCTTGAAATCGATATGATCTCCAAGTTTGCCTCCATCTCCCATGCCTATTACGATGTCGTTTCCAGAAAGATCTTCTCCAAAATATGGATTTGCCAATACGTTGGCATGGTCAATAAGTCCAGTCGAAGCTCCTAATAAATCCATATGTTCATCCCAATTATCTATTTTCGCTATACCCACATATTTAGAAAACTCCATAATTTGAGAAAAGGGCAATTCAATCAAACAAATATTATCTGTCAAAAATTTTCTAATTGTTCCCCCGTGTGCCCGTATTAAATTGAGTTTAAATTGGTGATCAATGTCAATAAAAGATACCGCTAATAATATTTTATTAGTACCATTTCTAGTGATAGATGGTGCTTCGATTTGATTTAAGTCAAATCCCAATTTATTTTCTTTCGATGAATATGGAAGTATCTTAATTTGTGAATTTAGTCCTAAATTTAAATTCACAGGTGCCGCAATTAAATATCGATAATCACCTTCATATTGTACAAATCTAACTCCTTTGGATTCCAAAGACATCCGTTCTGTCTTGGACGGAATTGCTGAATACGAAATGTGGTAATACATTTCAGATCCAATGTGATTGTACTTGTCTAATGTTTGAGTAAAAGACGATAAGTTTTGGCACATGAAAAATAACAACAATCCCCACTTTGTTGTAATACTCATAAGTTTTTATGTTAAAATGTTTATTGCATACACTACTTGGTAGTATATTGATCATAATTTGTTAAAATAGTTTTAGAGGGTACTTTTGTGGGAGGTAATGGCCATAAATTAGATCAAGTAAATACTTTAATAATTTGACCAATCAATTTTGTATGGGAGGAAGTTTTTTTAGAGAATTCTTTTAAGATTTGAAACAAACATCATTCTATTTTCGTCCAACAGCAATCATTTTTTGATCAAAATGTGACAGGAGTTTTTATGAAATAGGTTTTATATTTTATATCATCATTGCAAGTTCTTTTCCTACTAGACTACCTATTGCAATACCCATGCCACCTAGACGTACGCCTGCATATACATGTGTATCAATCTGTTTTAAAATAACTTGCTTACTAGAGCCAACCCCCATAATTCCTGTCCATTGATGCTCAATTTCAAAGGGAGTATTAGGTAAAATCATAGTTTTTAAATAATGAATTAATTGATTTTGGATTTCAGGATTGATGGCATTTATTGTAGTTGTTTCTCTTTCAAAATCGAGATTTCGACCACCCCCGAATAAGATTCGGTCACCGACTGTTCTGAAATAATAGTAGCCACTATCAAAGTGAAATGTGCCATAAAATTTGAGATGTTCTAGGGGTTTTGTAATCAAAACTTGAGCTCTGGCGGGCAATATTTCCAATTTTGGCAATAAGTCTTTTGCGAAGCCATTGGTAGCAATGATACATTTTTTAGTAAAAATAGGACCTTCTAGCGTATTAATTAGAACTCCTTTTGAATTTGATTCAAAGGAAAGGGCTTTTAATCCATTCAAAATATGGATATTTTCATGCTTTGCCAATTTCAATAAATTGAGCATCATTTTTCCTGTATTGATTTGTCCTTCTCCAGTTATTCTGATTGCTCCACGAGTATTTCTAAATCCTGCTTGATCGCAGATATGATAATCTACATGGAAAGGTTCAAAGCCAATACGGTCTTGGATGAGTGCATTTAGATAAGGGAGTTGCTCTCTTATTAAATTGTATTTGGGTTGATCTTTGTGGGTGAATAGTTCATAGCTGCCGTACGTTTTATAATCAATTCCGTCGTCTCCTAATAAATATCGTAAATGATAAAGCCCTTTTAATCGTTTTTCAATAAGGTTTAATACTACTTCTTCAGAATCTATGGCTAAGTCTGCCAATATTTCGGTAGGACTTCCAAAACAGGCAAACCCTGCATTTTTAGTACTTGCACCAGCGGGTAAATGACCTGCTTCTAGGAGTAGAATGTGGCTTTTTGGATTTATTTTTCGATATTCAATGGCAGCGGTTAGTCCAACGATGCCGCTACCTATGACCACCAAATCAGGTTGACCAATAAAACTTTGTTGTTCCCAAAAACTCCACATACTCAAAGGATTTTAAATAATAAAACATTTTTAAAACACAATAATACAAAATTCGTATAAGGATTAACGCCCCAAGTTGTAATGAAAATAAAAGTTTTTAACTAATTTTAGCCTTAGGAACGATGCCAAAAGAAGCAGCGAAGCATCTATATTTATTTTAGCGCCATTCCTTACCAAAGATTTTTATATGATAACTAAAAAAGGGTTTGCTCTTTTTTTCTGGATTAGCTTGACTTATATCTTGTCTGCACAAGATACTATTTTTATTGATAGTCTCAATCGTTTATTGACAATAGAAAAGGATCCTATCAAAAGAAGTTTTATTTTAACAGATTTGAGTTGGGAATATGCCACTTTTGATTTTGAAAAAGCAAAAGAAACCGCAAATCAAGCACTACAAATTGGTCTTCAAGAAAAAGATATCAATACGATTTCGAGAGCTATGTACATGGATGCCCTTGCCTATGATTATCAAGCAGATTATGGCACCGCTACAAAAAAGTATTTTGAAACTTTAAATTATTGCGAAGAAAATAATGTTATTGCTTTAAAAGGAGATTGTCTGAACGCCATAGGCAACATTTATTATTTTTCTGGAAAAATGGATCAGGCGGTCAAATATTATGAGCAATCTCTTCAAATAGATATACAAAGAAATGACCGACAAGGTATCGCAGATTCTTATCTGAATTTAGCATCTATTTTAAAAAATAGCGGGGATTACGAAAAGGGAATTATTTATTGTAAAAATGCCCAAAGAATATATGAAGAAATAGGAGATACCAAAAGTTTATCCCATGCCTATGAAAATCTTGGAAATATTCAGCTCAAGCAAAAGAAATTTCAAGAAGCTCTTTTAAATTTTGAAAAAGATTTAGAAATTTCAACTGAAACCAATAATACACAAGGAGTGGTTTCTGCCTTAAAAAGAGTGGGTACTGTAAATGATTCTCTAGGCAATCATCAAAAAGCTATTTTGTATTACCAAAAAGCACTTCACATCCAACCAAAAGAACAATCTAAACAAAGATCCTTAGAGATTTATCAGAGTCTTGCCAATTCCTATGCTTCGATTGCGGATTACAAAAATGCTTTGATTGCTTTTAAAAAGTATAAGGTACTCAATGATAGCCTCTTTAATGAAATCAAGCATGTTCAGATTTTAGAAGTTGAGGAGAAATACCAAACCAAGAAAAAGGAAGAAGAAATTAAGGCATTAAATTTAACAATTACAAATCGACAAGTGCAGCAAAAATTGTGGATTACGGCAAGTTTACTATCTACATTGATGGCCATAATGATTGCATTTTTTTTATATACCAACCGAAAAAAATCTAGGAAGTTAGCTAAATCACTAGATGAACGAGATACTTTACTGAAAGAAATTCATCATCGTGTCAAAAATAATCTCCAGATTGTCACATCTATGCTCAACATGCAATCTCGGTACATCAAAGATGAAAATACCATTGAAGCTTTTAACGATACCAAAAACAGAATTCGGGCGATGTCGTTGATTCATCAAAAATTATATCAAAATAATAACCTAAAAGCCATCGATATGAAAGATTATATTGATGATTTGGCATCAACTTTGGCTTTTACCTATCATCTTTCAGAAAAAAGCATTATATTACATACAGAATCTATTGCTTTGGACATTGATACCGCCACTCCTCTCGGTTTGTTGATCAATGAAATTATTTCAAATGCAATAAAACATGCGAAAAATCCAAATTCCCCACTGAAAATACGATTAGATCTTTATCTTGAAGGAGAATATTTAATGTTAAAGGTACAAGATAATGGAGCAGGATTACCAAAAGATTTTGACCCCAAAAAATCAAAAAGTTATGGCATGAAATTGGTATCTTCAATAGGCAAACAGCTAGATGCAGATATTAGATTTGAAAATAAAAATGGTCTGTTGATTACGGTGAGCATGGTGTTTCCTTTGATAAGGAGATAAAGTGATTTTCTCAAAAACACAACCATACTCAGCGTGTATGGAGCTGACAACGGCTCAACATGGATGAAAGTTATAACAAACAACTGATTATGATGAAAAAAATATTAATTGTAGAAGATGAGCCCATCATTGCAGATGATTTGGCATTTATCATTCAAGATTTTGGTTATGAAGTCTTTGAGCCATGTATGGATGTACGAGAAGCAGAGCTGTGTATCTCTGATTCTATTCCAGATTTAGCTTTGATTGATATCAATCTAAAAGGAGATTTAAATGGAATTGATTTAGCCCGATTAATCAATTCTAAATACCATTTTCCATTTATATTTTTAACATCTGTTGGGGATAAGGCATCCATGACAGAGATCCATGCTACACAACCTATTGCTCTTGTAGGAAAACCATTCAAAGAGCGTGAATTGAAACGGACTATTGAAATGGCTTTTCGTCAAAGAACTTCTTAGTATTTGAAAAATTCCTCGGTACCATTTGGCAAAAAAAATATAACTTGCATTTTTTTTAAATTTAACCCACCAAATTGATACATTATTCATCAACATCTTATTTAGGAATGAATTTTCATCCTGAATTCAAAACTTTTTTGATAGAAGGATTTGAAAAATATGGCACCAATTATGGGGGTTCCAGATTGGCAAATAATGTTCCCGATATTTATAATTTAGCAGAGCATCACTTGGCTTCAAATTTGGATTTTGAAGATGCACTTATTGTTTCTTCGGGAACACTTGCAGGACATCTATTGCTAACTGCAATCCCCAAAAATCAAGATTTTTTTCATTTTAAGCTACTTCATCCCGCACTTCTAAGCCAATTTATTGGTAAAAAATCCACGGAAGTTCAAGATTATGAAGATTTAATGGAGCAGATTTATTTGAGTTCAAATGAGCATATTTGTATATTATTAAATTCTATTCATCCTGTTTTGGTGGAGAAAACTCCAGTGCAATGGATTCATGAATTGCCCAAAAATAAGAAGATTACCGTTATTATTGACGATTCACACGGTATCGGAATGATTGGCAAAAATGGGAAGGGTATCATGTCAGAGTTAGAAAAATACCCTGATTATATAGAAATTATACTTTTGGCATCACTAGGAAAAGCCATTGGTGTACCTGCGGGAGTTATTTTAGGAAAGACTATATTTATAAATAAAATCAAAGCACTTCCTATATGGGGTGGGGGATCTCCAACGCCTCCTGCCTATCTATATGCATTTTTGAAAAGTGTATCATTGAGACATCATCAAAGACAAAAATTACAAGAGAACATAGATTGTTTTGCAACAAATCTTGCTCGATTAAGTGATTTTACTTTTATTCAACAATTTCCTGTTTTTAAGTATAAAGGGGATGGTTTGTATGATAAATTAATCCAAAAAGGAATGGCGATTTCTAAAATTTCATACCCAACAAGATTGGATACTCCTACAGAACGAATAGTGCTTAATAGTTTACATGCTGTGGAAGATATTTATTGTATATTGGATGTTGTTAGTAGTTTGTGAGCTAGATGTCCACCTACTTATAACCAAATTTGATTTGTAAAAAGAGTGGTTTTATACCAATTATTGGCACGAAAAGTCTAAAATTAGAATTCAAAACAACAACTATTGGAAGACTTTCATGTTGTCATGAATTAAAAAAATGTTCGTTTATTTTGTTTGTTTCGTTTATTTTGATTATATTTATATTAAATTATTAATTCAAGAAAAATGAAAGAATATTTAGCAAATATGGATAGACCTTCAAAAGAAGAACAGCGGGTGGCAATGGAGTCATACCATGCTCTAGCTGAAATATTAGATCAAATATATACGAAAAATCCAGAGATTGAAATTGAGGAAACTCAAGAGAAAATACGGATTCCTTTAAAGGCATTGAAACTTTTAGCGAAAATCTTAAAAGTGACAAGTCAAGG
>CAZOHX010000166.1:0-6141 GCA_964579315.1 uncultured Saprospiraceae bacterium | reverse complement strand
GGGTGCATACTTTTCATATTCCCCTTTCGCTGAACAAGTTTTTCTAACGGACTATCGATCTATAGTATTTGCTATAAATTTAAACTTTAACAATTTCAATCTTTATTAACTTATAAAAATAAAAATAGTTTCTCATCGTATCATAATAACTCGTTCATTTTTAGCAAAGTTATAATAACTAATTTTACTTTTGTACGTTCTAAAGTTAAAATTATTTTTTATGATTGAACACCAGATATTAGAACCCGAACAAAAAGCACTTGAAATAAACTTAAATGAGAAAATCTATGGCACTTTTGCTGAGATTGGAGCAGGACAAGAGGTGGCAAGATATTTTTTTCAAGTTGGGGCAGCCGTAGGTACGGTTGCTAAAACAATGTCCGCATACGATAAGACCTTTTCAGATATTATCTATGGTAGAGAGAATAAAGGTAGATATGTCTGTGAGTCCAGATTATATAAAATGCTTGATCATGAATATGATTTGATGGTCAATCGTCTTCAAAAAGAACGCCCTGGAACAAATTTTTTCGTTTTCTCCGATACAGTAGCAGCAGTCAATTATTCCAATACTATAAAAGGAAATGGATGGCTTGGCGTTAGATTTCAACTTCATTCTGAATCAGAGCCCAATGAATTTATCATTCATGTCAAGCTCTTGGATAAATTAAATCATCAACAGCAACAAGCTATTGGTATTTTAGGTGTAAATCTATTATACGCATCGTATTATTACCATGAGAATGTTGAACAAATGTTGATTTCTTTGATGGATAATTTAAAAGGGCGAGTAGCCATTGATATGGCAAGAATATCTGGCCCTGATTTCCAAGATCTAGACAGCCGTTGGCTGAGTTTATTACTTGTAAAAAATAACTTAACAGATATTGCAATTTTTGGACCTGATGGTAGAAATTTGCACGCATCAGAATTTCTTTACAGAAAAAGTCTTTTGATTGTAAGAGGAAATTTCTTACCACCAACAAAAGTCAACATGGATATGCTAGAATCTGGATTTCGACAGTTTGTGGAAGAAGAAGATGTGGATAAAGCAAAAGCCATGGCACTTGTAGAAATCACTATCAATAATTTGTTTTACAAAGAAGATACCGTTAAAAAAGACTTTTTGGATCGAGCCAATCTCCTTTGTGCCCTTGGTCAAACCGTCATTATATCCAATTGTGAAGAACGAAGCAAATTAGTAGAATATTTTGAAGATTTTAAGGTCAATAAAATCGGATTAGTCATTGGAGTGCATGAATTAAGAACCATTTTTACACAAAATACCTATAATAAAAATGATGATGGTAAATTATTAATTTCTCTTGGGAGATTATTTTCAAAAAACACAAAAATATATGGATACCCCATCAGAGATATGCAAACCAAAAGATATGTCAATTGCAATAATATTGACTTACCCGATGGTATGATATTCCTATTTAGTCATTTGCTAAAAAAAGGAAGAATTGAAGATATTTACAATGTAGATATGTCTTTTATGAAGATATTTTCAGGTGAAGTACATGAAATGATTTTAAATAACGATCCAGCTTGGGAAGAAATGGTTCCTGAAAAAGTAGCAGATCTCATCAAAGAGCAAAATCTATTTGGATTTAATCCTAAATTTATTAAATCATGAGATTAATTTTCATTGTATTTTCTTTTATTTTTATGAGTTACTGTTCACCAAACGAACAAGAACATTCAAAAAAGAATGTCCTTTTAAAGGATAAAAAAAAACTTGACACTAAGATGAAATTTCATTCTCCATATTCATTAGATGAAGTCTTGGGAAAAATAAATCCATCGACTCACCCCGATTTTGTCAAAATAAATATGAAATATGCAGACAAATCAATGTATTTAAGAAAGGAAACTTATAAAGCTTTTAAAAAAATGTATATCGCCGCAAAGAAAGATGGAATACATTTGATCATTAGATCTGCAACTAGAAATTTTGATAGACAAAAACAAATATGGGAAGCCAAATGGAATGGGACAAGACTAGTCAATGGAAGAAATCTGTCTAAAACCATCAAAGATCCCATAAAAAGAGCCTTGAAAATTCTAGAATATAGCTCCATGCCTGGCACATCCAGACATCATTGGGGTACAGATATAGATATGATTGCATTTGAAAATAGTTATTTTGAAAAGGGAAAAGGTAAAAAAGAATATGATTGGCTCCTTTCACATGCAAGCCAATATGGATTTTGTCAACCCTACACTCAAAAAGATAAGAATAGACCAAATGGTTATCATGAAGAAAAATGGCATTGGACTTATATGCCTATTTCAAAAATATTTACAAAACAGGCAAAATTAGAACTTACAAACGATAAAATTGTTGGTTTTAAAGGCTCAGATACCGCAACAGAAATTGATGTTGTAAAAAATTATATACTAGGAATTAATTTGAATTGCAAATAAAAAAAATATGGCACGTACAGAATCAAACATGTTACCTCTTGGCACCAAAGCACCTAATTTTACACTTCCAGATACTATTTCTGGAAAAGAGTTAAGTTTAGAATATTTAGCAACAGCAAAAAATGCTACTGTCATTATGTTTATTTGTAATCATTGTCCCTATGTAATACACGTCAATGAAGAATTGGTCAAAATTGCCAAAGACTATCAGAATAAAGGCGTCCAATTCATCGCAATCAGTTCCAATGATGTTGATAATTATCCACAAGATGGGCCAGAATTGATGAAAAAACATGCACAAACGGTTGGATATCCTTTTCCGTATCTTTATGATGCATCTCAAGCTGTAGCCAAGGCATATGATGCTGCTTGCACACCAGATTTTTATATTTTTGATGAAGCTTTGAAATTGGTCTATCGAGGACGTATGGATGGTTCTCGTCCTAATTCAGGTATTCCAGTAACAGGTGAAGACATGAGGAAAGCGTTGGATAATACCCTAGAAAAAAAGCCCCCATTAGATATTCAATTACCAAGTATGGGCTGTAATATTAAGTGGAAATAAATCTGTAATTAACTCAAATTGCATAAAATAACATAACTCAATTCAATATTGCATAGCCGTTCTCTGTAAAGAAGGATAAAGTTATAAGATGTTGAAACACAGACATATTAATAAAAATAAATTATTAAATCTCCCTAATAATTGTTCTTTTTTTCTTTGACTTCAATAGAATTTGCTGTAATTTGCACCAACAAAACAGAGATGCTTTAAATTAAGCATCTCAAAAGGTTTCCACAAAATAAAAACATACCAGAGAATGAGTACAAAGGGGTTAAGGTACGTCTTCATAGAACTTGAAGACCTAAAAGCTATCAGATTTGAAAAGCTAGAACAAATTGCATCAAATGTATATGTATTTGTAGATATAGACGAAACGAATATACCATTTAAATTGGTTGCAAGATTACAGAAAATGGGAGAGCGTATCCAATGGGTACCCGTTGAAAACACCGCTTCAAAATTACAGCATATTGCATTTGTCCTTGGGCAGATGAATGAACTATTGGATGACAAAATTGAATTTGCAATAGTTTCAGACAATGAAAAGCACGATTCATTAATTAGCTTTATCAATGGATTGGGAAGGAGTTGTATTCGTGTAAAAACACAATCTGACGTTTCACAAGACACAAATTCAATAGAACCTACAACTTCATCATTTGTCACAAAACAATCAAATGCCAAATCAAATGAAGTTTTAGAAGAAGAAATTGAAGTAGATATTTCAGATTTAGGAGTTATCATTGAAGATACAGCTAGAGAT
The DNA here is from genome assembly GCA_964579315.1 of uncultured Saprospiraceae bacterium. GTDB lineage: Bacteria > Bacteroidota > Bacteroidia > Chitinophagales > Saprospiraceae > CAMZLN01. The sequence continues at coordinate 2,380 of CAZOHX010000166.1, read as the reverse complement.
ACCGTCAAAAGATTGATTAGATCTGGTAATCGTCCATCAGAAGTGAGTTTATTAAAAAGTTATATTTTACTACATCATCATGATCTACCCGTTCATGACAATATTGATAAAATCATTGAACACTTGAAATCTAATAATGAAATTGAAATTAAAGATGATGAGGTAATTTACAATTTTTAAATTCTAAACAATATTAGTAGATGACATCATGTATTTCCATCTACGCAACTAAAATTTATACAGAGCAATTATTGACAAGTAATTATTTAATTAAACTTTTTCAACTACTTTGTTGTTACTTTTTTTGATAAAAAATGTCTAAATTTTGAATGAAATAAGTCAAAATTTCTTATATATTTGTCAAAAATAAAATTTATGGAAAGCGATATAATTAATATTTTTAAAGAAGGGGAAAAATTTATGAATGATACTATTGAGCATCTTCATAATGAACTCAGAAAAATTCGGGCAGGTAAGGCAAATACTGCTTTATTTGATGGACTTTATGTTGAAGCATATGGAAGTCCTATGCCTATCAAGCAAGTAGCCAATATTTCAACTGCAGATTCAAGAACCATAATCATTCAGCCATGGGACAAATCTATGCTTTCTAATGTAGAACAGGCCATTTTTGCTGCCAATTTAGGAATTACGCCTATGAATGATGGTGAAATGATTAGAATCACCATTCCACCATTAACACATGATAGAAGAAAAGATTTGGTGAAACAAGCCAAAAAAGTAGGAGAAGAAGCCAAAGTAAGTCTAAGAAGAGCAAGACATAAAATGTTGGATGTAATTAAAAAAGCTGTAAAAGACGGATTATCAGAAGACATCGGGAAAAATAGAGATGCCGAAGTTGAAAAAATGATTAAATCCTTTAGTTCAAAAGTAGATGAATTAATTTCAGCTAAAGAAAAAGATATACTAACCGTTTAGCTTTTCTTCAATATTGATTTGGACTATCTTTTTCTTGAATGGAAAAAGATAGTCTTTGTTTTAATTGAAATTTTTTTTTCAATTTGATTTAATTATTATCTACACAATTCCTAATAGTAACAAAATGATAGAAAAACTCCAAGGTATAGAAGAAAAGTATTACAATTTAGAAGAGCAAATGTCCAATCCAGATGTGATTGGGGATATGAAACGATATAAAAAAGTTAGTGCGGAATATAAATCTTTGAAAAAAATTGTGGTTATCTACAATGAATATAAAAGCTTGATAGGTAATATCGAGACATCCCAAGAAATGCTACAAGAAGATGATCCTGAAATGAAGGAGATGGCAAAAATGGAATTGGATGAACTTTTGCCACAAAAAGCAGTTTTAGAGGAGAAAATTAAAATACTTTTGATTCCCAAAGATCCAGAAGATACGAAAGATGTTATTTTTGAAATCCGATCAGGTACAGGGGGAGATGAAGCAAGTATTTTTGCAGGAGATTTATACAAAATGTACACGCGTTACTTTTCTTCTAAAGGTTGGAAAACAGAAATAGTTACGACCAATGAAGGTACTGTTGGAGGCTATAATAAAATTGTCCTCGAAATTTCAGGTGAAGAAGTTTATGGTAATCTAAAGTTTGAGTCAGGAGCTCATCGTGTACAACGAATCCCCAAAACAGAATCACAAGGAAGAGTACATACTTCCGCCGCGACGGTTGTTGTCTTTCCAAAACTGGAATTGGAAGACGTGGATGTGAAAATGTCAGATATCAAAGTAGATACTTACCGTGCCAGTGGAGCAGGGGGGCAACATGTCAACAAAACGGAATCTGCTGTTAGATTAACCCATCTTCCCACAGGAATTGTTTCAGAATGTCAAGATGGTAGATCTCAAATAAAAAATAAAGCATTGGCTTTTCAAAGACTTTGTGTGAAAATTGCAGAAGTCAATCGTTTAAGTCATGAATCAAGTGTAGCTAAAAAAAGAAAATCACTAGTAGGTACAGGAGATAGGTCAGGAAAAGTAAGGACCTATAATTATCCCCAAAATCGAGTAACAGATCACAGACTGGAAGGTGGAAATAAAAATTTTAATCTTGAAAAAGTAATTATTGGCGAACTTGGAGAAATTATAGAAGCGCTGCAGATTATGGAAAATATGGAAAAAATGAAGACCGAGGAGTAAGCTATACATCCAAAATAATCTCACCTAAAAAGTACATCTATTCGGATTGTACACCGAAGGATTTTTAGATACATGTACCTAAATCCAAAAACAAACGTTATTATATTATCCATACCTATAATATAAATAATAAACTGATGAGATTTGGTCTTTTTATCCTATTTTTAATTTTTGGTTCTACCGCAATTTATGCTCAAGAAATAAAAGTTTCTGATGAGATTGACATGAGGCAAGACAATGAGATTT
>CAZOHX010000165.1:0-6154 GCA_964579315.1 uncultured Saprospiraceae bacterium | reverse complement strand
TTTTTAAAACTCAGCTGTGCAGCACTCAACAAATTCCAAACGGAGTTGGGATGACTCATCTACTCAACTAAATATTTTCTTCTAATCAATATTTTTCTCATCAAAAAATCACTTCAATAAAATAACAGTTGAAAACCAATCCCACAGAGATTTTCGTTCTGTTTCGGTCAAGGTTTCTTTAGTAATTTCTCCAAAAAGTCGTTTTGTTTCAAAATTATAAGTCAATTTTGTAATAGGTCGCCCATTTTTAAAATAGGATTTTCGACCATTTTTATCAATTTTAATTTGATAATGAGCTTTTTGGTGTACTTCTGCCAATTTTGATTTTTGATTCAATATTTTTTCATCTTTTGGATCCAATTCTGCCAAAGTTCCCCTTTCATTTAAATTACCCACTAGCAAATCTGATTGATGTCTTAGCACATCGTCAAATTTACCTTTTATACTCGGTTTCGCTCTCAAATGCCACATATGCTCTAGGTATGCCATATCTGCCTGCCATGCTTCTTCCCACTTTTTATCTAGCGATATTTTGGCTTGTTCAATTTGAGTTTTATATTTTCCTGTACCCTTGTCCATAATTTCCCAACGTTTAACAACATTTTTTGAAATATCATATTCCAATTGGACTTGTTGAGCAATCATTTGTTGAGCATTTGCCAATTCGATAAGTCTATCTCGACCATCTAGATTGGTTGCCAATTCATTATGCTTTTGATACAAACGATGGGCATTTTTCTTTTGTTTGTAAAGATTGATATCAATCAAACGCAAGGTAACTAAAGATGTATCTTGGTCATGTTGAGCCTTAGTTTTTTCAATAGCTAATTCAAAAGCCTTATTATCACGATTTAATTGAGCAATTTCAAGAGATTCTTCGTGGTTTTTCAATAATCTTTCTTCTGTTTGAAAATATTTTTCTGATTTAACTTTTCCAGCATCGTACTTCTCTTTAGACTTTTTCCATTTTAGATATTGAATATCTCTCTTTAATTTTTCAAGTACCAATTCTTTGGTTAAAACATCATATTGTAATCGTATGAGATTAAGTTTTGAAAGATTGTCTCTATTTTTTTGATTTAAAATATGAAGTTGTTTTTCAACCATTTTTAGCTTTTTAGTCAAATCATAAATAGATGTCCCCAAAAGATGAATTTGTTTTTGCTGTAAAGATTTGTCATTAGAATGAAATCCCTTTTCCTCAAGGGGTAATTTTCTGTGTTCATAAAAACCCTCCATATCCGATCGAATGACAGACATCAATTGGGCGAAACCCGCCTTGTCTTTAAGACTATACAAATCAAATTTTTGTGTTTCAATTATTCCATCATGAATATTAAAATAGGTATCGGGAGCGTCCAAACTCAATATTTTTTCGCGCTGTTTACAAGGATATTTTAATTCTAAAGATAATTTCCCCTTTTGGAATTTATTGGTTTCAATAAAAAATAACTTTGGTTTAATATTATATCCAAAAACGACTAAAATTGATTGCTCAAAAGTATTCAAACCTACCTTAACTGATTGATTATCTGTAACTTTGTAAACATATTTCGTAGTATTTCCATAAATCGCCACAAAAGTTTGTTTACGTTTAAAGCAGGAAGAATTAACATTAACTTCATATTGGGCAATCAAAATGAAATGACAAAAAATTAAATATATGAATATTGGAATTTTAATTGCTATTTTCTTCAAAATTTCTACTAAATTTGTTTTAAGTTTGCACAAAATTACATTAAAATATTGAATATGCTAATGTCAATTTCTCCAATTGATGGGAGATACAAAAGGAAAACTGAAAAATTAGGCAAGTATTTCTCGGAATTTGCCTTAATCAAGTATCGAGTATTTGTGGAAATCCAATATTTCATAGCATTAGCAAATCATCCTATTCCACAATTAGAAAATCTGACGGAGGAGCATATTGATCAATTAAATGCCATTTATGAAAATTTTTCGATAGAAGATGCCCAAAGGATTAAGGATATTGAAAAAATCACCAATCACGATGTCAAGGCAGTGGAATATTTTCTGAAAGAACAATTTAATCGCCTTGGTATTTCTGAATTTAAAGAATTTATCCATTTTGGACTGACTTCTCAAGACATCAATAATACCGCCATACCGTTGTCTTTCAAGGAAGGTATGCATGATGTAATTATACCAACAATTGAAAAATTAATCGCTCAAATTTTAGTGTATGCGAAAGCATGGCAAAATATCCCAATGCTTGCACGTACACATGGGCAACCCGCTACACCAACTACACTTGGTAAGGAATTTATGGTTTTTATTGAGCGATTACAAACTCAATTAGAGATTATCAAACAATTGCCCTATAAGGCAAAATTTGGTGGTGCAACAGGCAATTTCAATGCTCATATTGTGGCTTTTCCATCCATTGATTGGATCCAATTTGGGAATAATTTTGTCAATGAATATTTAGGTTTGCAGCGATCTCAATTTACAACGCAAATCGCTCATTATGACAATTTAGCAGCATCTTTTCACGCAATGTCTAGAATCAATACCATTTTAATAGATATGGCTCGTGATATTTGGACTTATATTTCAATGGAATATTTTAAACAAAAAGTAATTAAAAATGAAGTGGGATCTTCGACCATGCCGCATAAAGTGAATCCGATTGATTTTGAAAATGCAGAAGGAAATTTGGGTATCTCCAATGCCCTTTTATTGCATTTAGCTTCAAAATTGCCGATCTCTAGACTTCAAAGAGATTTGACAGATAGTACCGTTTTACGAAATATTGGAGTACCTTATGCACATGCCTTAATTGCATTATTGTCCCTAGAAAAAGGATTGGATAAGCTGGTCTTAAACGAATCCAAGTTAAACAACGATTTAGAAAATAATTGGATGGTTGTTTCAGAAGCTATCCAAACAATCTTGCGAAGAGAAGGCATCGACAATCCCTATGAGCAACTAAAAAGCTTGACAAGAGGTGCAAATATTATTAGCAAAAATGAAATTCACCAATTTATTGATGAATTAGAAATAAACGAATCAATCAAAGACGAACTAAAGACAATCACACCTCAAAATTACTTGGGTGTATTTTAAAAATTAAAAAATACTTAGAAAACAATGGATCAAATTTACTTTTATTTAGTTATCATCTTGTTTATCTTGGCTATTTCCGATTTGATTATTGGAGTTACCAATGATGCCGTTAACTTTTTGAATGTTGGGGTCGGAACAAAAGCGGGATCTCTAAAACTTGTGCTGGCCACCGCTGCACTAGGAATCTTGGTTGGTGTTTTATTTTCAAATGGTATGATGGAAGTTGCCCGAAAGGGAATTTTTCATCCAGAAATGTTTCAATTTCAAGAAATCATGTTCATATTCCTTGCAGTCATGATAACAGATGTACTCCTATTGGATATATTTAATACGTTTGGTTTGCCCACATCAACCACTGTTTCCATTGTTTTTGAATTATTAGGAGCTGCCGTAGGTATGGCAGTAATTAAATCTTGGGGAACAAATGAAGATATTGGAGCCTATATCAATTCAGGAAAAGCCCTATTAATGATATCTGGGATACTGCTCTCGGTCGTTGTAGCATTTAGTGTAGGAGCACTTATTCAATGGCTTACTAGATTATTGTTTACATTCGATTATAAAAATAAATTGAAATACTATGGTGCATTGTGGGGTGGATTTGCTTTTGCGAGTTTGACCTATTTCTTATTGATAAAAGGGATAAAAGGAGCGGCTTTTATGGATAAAGAAATCAAACACATGATTACGCATAATGCAATACAAATTTTAATAGTAAGTTTTGTGGGATGGGCTGTTATTTTGCAACTTTTACAAATGTTCACAAAATTTAATATTCTGAAAGCAGTAGTCATTGTGGGTACATTTGCATTAGGAATGGCATTTTCTGGTAATGATTTAGTAAATTTCATTGGAGTTCCATTAGCAGGATATGACGCTTGGGATACTTTTTCTCATAGTGGAATGGACAAAACGATGATGATGGAGAGTTTAATGGGCAAGAAACAAGCCAATACATTTTTGCTTTTAGGAGCAGGATTGATTATGGTCATCACTATTTGGCGTTCTAAAAAAGCTAGGGTAGTTTTAAAAACTTCCTTGGATTTAAGTCGTCAAGATGATGGAGAAGAAAGATTTACGCCTTCTTCATTTACCAAAGGTGTCGTCAGAACTGCTACAAAAATTAATAATGTTATTATAAAAATATTTCCCGAATCCACGAGAAATTGGATTGGGCATCGTTTCAACGACAAACCATTTTTGGATGAATGCAAAACATTGGGAGACGAAGCCCCTGTATTTGATATGGTTCGAGGTGCTTCCACTTTGGTAGTTGCAAGTATTTTGATTTCAATAGGTACATCATATAAATTACCCCTTTCTACAACGTATGTTACATTTATGACTGCGATGGGAACATCTTTAGCAGATGGTGCATGGGGTCGAGAATCAGCTGTCTATAGAATCTCTGGTGTATTTTCAGTAGTTGGTGGATGGTTTTTAACGGCATTTTCAGCTTTCTCTGTAGCATTTATTTTTGTGTCACTTTTTCATTTTGGAGGTATTCCTATGGTCTTTGTTTTAGTGGCTATTGCGGCTTACGCTATTTTCAGAACACACGTTCATCATAATGAAATACAAGAAGAGAAAAAAGAGATGATTGATGATGTAATTACTACCCAAAATCTTACGTCTAAAATATTGGTTGAAAAGACAATTAATAAATCCAATGAATTGCTTTCTTTTACTTCAAATACCTTGAAAAGAGCGATAGATGCTCTAGAAAAAGAAGACTTCTCTAAACTAAAATCAATTTTTAAAGATGTTAAAAAAATGCAAGTAAAAACTCGCAAATACAAAACTGATATCCCCAAAATAATTGACAAATTAGATGAAGGTGCTCAAGAATCTGGATTCCAATATTTGAAATTGCTTGATAGTTTAAGATTGATTTCCAATGGGGCATTTTATTTTGTATTACCAGCCTATCAACATACCGATAATAATCACAAACCATTGTTGCCCGTTCAAATCGATGAACTAAATAAAATAAGTAATGCTTTAGCCAAATTCATGGAGCATACCAATCATAATATTCACAAAGGGCAACCGTTTGAAAATGATAGCATAAATGCACAACGAGAAGAATTATTGATGATGATTAGGAGTACCAGAAAAAATCAAATCAAAAGAATCAAAAACAAGGAAGTAGGTACTAAAAATAGCATGTTGTATTTTGCTTTACTGAATGAATTGCGAAATATTACGATTGCAAATACATCCCTTCCTAAACTATATAATGATTTTATGGTTGCCGCAGAGTCGGAATAATCAAATAAAATCTTTTTTTTGTCTTAAAAAGTGATGAGTTTATCTAAATTCATCACTTTTTTATTGATTTTTGCGTTATTACGTTCAGGACGAACATACGCATGTCAAAATTCTTAAATTTTAACAAATAATAAAATCATAAAAATGAAAAATTGGATCAGAATTATAATATTGTTGTTTCTTTCAACTTCTATTTTTGCACAGCCTGAGCGTTGGCAACAAAAAGTAGATTATAAAATGAATATTGATTTTAATACTAAAAAACATCAATTTTCAGGGACACAACATCTTGTCTATACCAACAACTCACCCGATGAATTACACCATCTTTATTATCATCTTTATTTCAATGCTTTCCAACCTGGTAGCATGATGGATGTTCGCTCTCGCACAATTTCAGATCCTGACAAGCGTGTAGGAGATCGGATTTCAAAACTAAAACCTAGTGAAATTGGATTTCAAAAAATAGAATCCTTGAAAATGAATGGGAAAAAATTGAAATATACAGTTGTCGGTACCATCCTTGAAGTAGATTTACCTGAGCCTATAGCTCCACACTCTACCGTTACCTTAGATATGGTATTTAAAGCTCAAGTCCCTGTACAAATACGCCGATCTGGGCGTGATAATGCGGAGGGCATTGACTATTCTATGTCTCAATGGTATCCCAAATTAGCTGAATATGATTATCAGGGATGGCATGCAGACCCGTATGTAGGACGTGAATTTTATGGCGTTTGGGGTGATTTTGATGTTACCATCACTTTACCTTCTAAATATACAATTGGAGCGTCAG
>CAZOHX010000164.1:0-6163 GCA_964579315.1 uncultured Saprospiraceae bacterium | reverse complement strand
ACTGACCGATGCTTTAAAAAACAATCAAGCATTAATTATTACCCAAGATGTTCAGGCTCAATCTTCGCTCTTAATTCGTGGTAGTCAAATCCAAATTCTTGGGTATAAAATAACTTTCGGCAACCAAGGCATTCCACTAGACAATTATTTAGAGAGTGTTTTCCCTATGAAGGCAGAAGGCACTTATAGGGATAATGACAATTTATTAAAATTCGAAGAACTAGCTGCGGGGAGATATCGAAATACATTTCATGATAGAAGAGACAAAAATAGCCGCAGCTGGATAAATATAGAAAGAAAGGGAATTAACAAACTAGCTATTCTAGCCATGGATGTAGATAATCTAGGTAATGCTGTCGAGCAGGTTAAATCCCCAGCAGAGCATAGAGCATTTGATGTGCAACTTCAAGCATTCTTCAATAAAAAGCTAAAAGCGATTATCTCAAATCGATTTAACAATAAAGTCTATACTGTCACCGCCGGAGGAGACGATAGCTTTTTTGTAGGCAAGTGGAACACCATGCTAGATTTGGCCATTGCCATAAATGATGCATTTAAAGAAGAATTTAAAAATACAACGCTGACCATTTCTGCAGGCCTAGTCATAGTCCATCCAAATTTTCCTGTAGTTCGCTTTGCGCAAATGGCTGAAGAAGCCTTAAAAAAGGCAAAATACACCTATGATAAAAAAGGAAATATTTCTTTGTTTGGAGAAATTCTAGATTGGAAGATATGTAAACAAGAAATTCAAAAATTAAGAGGTGATTTTAATCGACATGGCAAAGACCTAATATCTTCTGGCCTTTTAGCGAAAGCAAGACAAACAGCTATGCACATTGCAGAAGACAAAGGATTACGTCTTTCTGACTTTTGGACTATGAGCTATTATATGCGCAATATTCGTCAAAAACATACTGGATTACTAACACAGCATCAAAGCTTCCTTGCCCAATCTACCACACAAAATACAGCACTTTTAAAAAGAAACTATCGGCTTATTTTTCCTATTGCCGCTAGACTCGCTGAATTAGATAATCGAAAATAAAAAGAATGAAATCATGACAGAACCAACCAAAACCCACCCTTTCTTGGAAGCGTACTTTCAAAAGAAATCATTGGAAGAGCTACTAAAAGCACAAAGCGGTGATGCACAGTCGATTAAAAGCATCATCGACGGCATGGATAAGATGATGAAAATCTATGCTAAAAAAATATCCTACACCCAAATTAGGAATATTTTGCAGCTCGTCAAACAAGAAGAATATGAAAAAGACCTTGGTCACTTTTACAAAGTATTGCCGTTATTAGCCTACACTGAAGCAAGGCTTTCTCCAAAAGATGAAGGGCGCAAAGTTATTTCTTTTATTCGAGAATTGGCGGGTAGTGTTCAAGATGGTCAATATAGTGCCTTCATCGACATTATGAACACCATTGTTGCTTATCATAAACTCAACAGCTAAAAATAAAATCATGGCAAAGTTATTACACAAATTACACATCACGGGAAAAATAACCGTTATTACTGGTCTTCATATCGGCGGCTCGGAAGTAGAATTAGATATTGGTGGTATGGATAAAGAAGTCATCAAAATAAAGCAAGATAACAAAAGAATCCCTTATATTCCTGGCAGCTCTCTAAAGGGCAAGCTAAGAGCATTAATTGCTCGCCAAAAAGGATATAAAACGCTAAAAGACGACAAAGCAGAAACTTTAGCCTTATTTGGAAGTGCCAATTTTAAAAAGAATGTACCAAAAACACCTTCCAGACTAATCGTCCGAGACAGCTACTCTATTGGTGAAATATCTACAGAAGACAAGGCGGAAAATACCATCAATAGACTCACTGGAGAAGCGAATCCTAGACACATGGAAAGAGTAAGCAAGGGGGCTATTTTTGCTTTAGATATGATTCTGGATATTTATCAAGGAGATTCTGAGACAAAACTCTTAGAGACCGTTGACCTTGGATTGCAAATCTTAAAAGAAGACTATCTAGGGGGGAGTGGAACTAGAGGCAATGGGAAGGTGAATATTTCAGATATGACCATCAAAAAAATGGTATTCCTTGATACGGGAGCAGTGGAATATACGGATACTCATAGCTACCAATTCAAAGTAAATAGCCCATCATGAAAGTAGCAAAGATTCCACTACAACCCTATAGCCGTTTTCATTTTGGGGAACTAAAAATGGATGATAATTTGGCTTTATCATCATCTTCATTTTTTGCCCATTCTGATACTTTGTTTTCTGCTTTAGCTCATGCTTTCGCAAAATACCATGGGAATGCTGAAGATTTTATTCAGAAATTTAGTGATAAAAAAATAAAAATATCATCACTATTTTATTATCTAAAAGCAAAGAATCACAGTGTTTATTTTCTGCCCAAACCCGTATTTCTAGACATCACCAGTCCAAAATCCAAGGATGGAAAACATAAATTGCGCAATCGCATCCAATTTGTATCCTTAGGTGTCTGGCAAAACGGTTTTGAAGCAGAGAAATGGACTAAAGATAATGGTGGATACCGAATTATCGATAATCTTTTTGTCTTGACAGATAAAGAATATCAAAACCTTCAAGTCAAAAATGACTTGATTATTTCTCAAGCTGTGCTTTCGCCCAAAAGCCCTATTCGTGCACATGATAATGCGTCCATTTTCTACCAAGCAGATGTGCAAGTTGGAAGTAGTGAAGGTGTCGAAATAGGTTGGTATTTTGTATATGAAGCAAGCAATCAAGCTGAAACAGATTTAAAAATCGCTACTAATATTATGACTTACTCTGGTATTGGGGGAGAAATTCACAATACGGGTCGAACACCCAAAGGTGTACCTAGTTTTGAGTCTGTATCGCTTGACCTAACAAGCGAATACTATACAAATTTGTCATTATTTTGCCCTACTGACCAATCTGATTTTGCGAAAGCTAAGTATTACTCGACCTTTCTGCGGGGTGGTCGTAAATTGCCCGATGGCAATAATGCAAAAGTCATTCGGATGATTAAAGAAGGTGCTTTGCTTTCGCAAAAGGTTGATGGTCAATTAGTTGAACTAGGAAAAGACCGCAATAATTTTACTATTTTTCGTCATGGAATCCCTATCTTAATCCCTGTTAGTTATGAGTAAGTATCAGCATGCCCAATTAAAAATTACGACACTCTCTCCCCTACATATCGGCAATGGCGAACAATTATCGCCTGTCGGAGAGTTTTTTACCACCCAAGAGAACGTTTACTTTCTTGATAATGACAAACTGATCAGCACCGTAAAGAACCTTGGTAAATTGGATGAGTACATCCAAATTATTCTGAAAGAAGGTATTGGCTTGGATTTTTATAAAACCTTAAAAGAATGGGATATTGACCCAAAAGAATTTTCCAAAAGAGAAATTAACCTTAATCAAACCGGGCTGTTATCCACGCACAACAATATCCTACACCAATGCATCAAAACCAATCAGCAAGCTTACATTCCGGGAAGTAGCCTGAAAGGGTTATTCAGGACGGCTATGATTTGTCATTTCTTTTTAAAAAATACGTATGAATTAAAGAAAATTGAACAAAAAATCCGTGAAAAACTATATGATCGCAAAAAGGAATTGTCAAAATTGTGGAATAGAATAGAAAGCCAATATTTTCCAGATTTTATTTTCCATGCGCTACGGCTGATGGACAGCAGTACGCTTGATGACAAACATCTTGTCATCGAACAAATGAGCCGAGTGCCTTTTTACGAAAGTGATGGTGAAGGCGTGGACTGGTTAACGGAGAGCATCCAACCCAAGCAAGTGCTAGAATCTGCTTTGACCATTTTACCTAAAATGGAAAAAGAAAGAATTGATGCCTTTTTTAATCACAAAAAGAATAGAGATTTAAATCAAGATGACTTTCAAATAAGCAATTGGGTTTATTTGAAAAAGAAAGGTATATCCAAAATCATTTCGATTGTTAATAGTTTTTCGTCTCTTTTGATTGACTTTGAGATTGGATTGCTCCAAAAAACAGAACAAAATAAAAACCTTGCAAGACAACTAATCCAACAATTAAATGAATACAAGCAACTAATTACCGAAAGCGAAAATAAATATGCAATTGCTCGAATCGGCAAAGGAAAAACCCTTTTTTTTCAATCAATTTTGCCAATTCTTTCAGAAGATATCAAAGAAGCCATTATCAATTTTTATCGAAAAGAGCATCAATCAGGATTCCCAAGAACGAGGGTGTTATCTGTCAAAGACAAAGAGATGGCTGGGTGGATTAAAATTGATTTTGACATTCAAAAAGTGGTTAGAGAAAGCCCCCAAACTGCGACACAAACAATTGAAAGAGAGAGCGTTATAGAAAAAAAGCTAAAAGACAACTCAGTTAAGCAATTGACAAAAGGCACTGTACTAGATGCCGTTTTTATCGAGCTAAAGAAAGTAGAGATTATGATTAACGGTCAAGCTGAGACATACCAGCTTATCAACAAGTTCAGAAAATCATTTCCCAAAAACAAGCCCGTCAAGGTAATTGTTCATCAATTGTCCAAAGCAGGAAAAATCATTCAAGTAAAACTGAAATCATGAAGAAAATTTTCGTCCTAACACTAAGCGTATTTGCTAGTTTTACTATTTTGGGGCAAGATAACTCCTTTTTAAAAAAAGAAGACTTTAACCAATTTCAACAAACTATACAAGATAGCATCCAACAAATTGGAAGACGAGTGGATAATGCTTCAGAAGTATTGAACGTATCGAAGAAATATGTAGAAAGTGCGGACAAGCTTCATTCATCTTTTATTAGTATGGTCGATATACTTTGGGCTATATTTATGTTCATCGCTGGAGGTATTGTTGTCACTCTAATTAACCTATGGCAAAAGAAGTATGAAGATAAAATTAATGCCACAATCAAAAATCATACTACACAATTAAACCGTCTTATAAAAACAGAAGAAAAATCCATCTATATCAAAGAAAATGCAAGCATTCTTGTGGTACACAAAGGGAGTCACAGTCATAATAGCTTAAAGTTTAAAACATTAGAGAATACCATTTTATCTGAATTCAAAGGTGCAAAACATACCTCAGTAGAAAATTTTAAGGAATTAAATAAAGAACTAAATCAAAATTCATTCAGTCAACACCCCTTAAAGATTATCTTGCTGACGGACGATTTGTTTAATGACTTAAAAGACAACAAGGGTTTTTTCCCAACAAATGCAAAAAGCACTTTAAACAAGACGTTTGACATAATGAAAAAAAACAATATGGGGATTATTCTTTTTGGGCGTACGCATTTAGACGAATTCAATCTTCCTTTTGTTGCCTTTTCCAATCAACCCTATTCCACCTATACCAATGTAAATAATTTACTAAAGTACATGATGGTGGCACTCAATATTAAATCCTAACCCATGTCTATCCCCATCCTAACCCTCCGCATGCTCGACATAAAACTAAGCAATGAGCCCGAGCTCCGCAAGATGTTACTCAACGGAGCCAAAGACCTAGCTAAAGAGCACCGAGCCAAATTCAAAAAGAAAGAACTGGATATTGATTTGTTTCACAATGATAAGATAGAATACTCGGGCATTCAGCTAGGTAGCTATCGGGGCAAAGTAGAATGGACTGCTATCGGCAAACCACAAGTTCAAGCCTTAAAACTTTGGTATAAGATATTCAAAAAGGAAAACAAAATACCACTCCAAAATACCGTCGAAATCAGAGAAATATACACGCCTACGTTCTTAGACTATCGACAAAAATACCGCATTTCACCTTGGTTGATTAGTGACGGAATAGCGAAAGAACTCAATAAAATTGATGATAAATTTGCACGTTTTGATCGCTTAGAAAAGTACCTGTACGGCAATATAAAAATTTTCTTAGAGCATATCGGATTTGAACACGATAAGGAGAGTCATTTTTTAAAAATAACCGTTGAGGACAGTTATAAATTTGCTAAAGCACTTCCTGTATATCATGGGAATAAAAAGAGTGCTTTTCGAGTAAATTTTACCTGTAATTTTTGGTTACCACAGACGCTGAGATTGGGACAAGCTACCGCTTTGGGCTATGGTCGGACGGTACATGATTAATCGAATTGTTGTTTTAAAAAACAATGTTAAGCACAGTATATGCGCAAGTTATATCCCTATGAAGTACATGAAGCAGCCAG
>CAZOHX010000163.1:0-6180 GCA_964579315.1 uncultured Saprospiraceae bacterium | reverse complement strand
GCCGTAGCTACGCTACTAGTCTTTTATCCATTGCCCTTTGGGCTATGGATATTGCCGTGGCTTTGCCACTTTGACGTTTTGTAAAATCACAATCTCCCACTATTTGTCACGCACTCATTTTTTATTTAATTTTGTGTTCGTTCATTAACTATTTTGATTCTTACAACAATTATAATGCCCGATATTTAATTTAATGTTTTACTTCATTATCTTCTTTTAAATCATCATTAATATAATCAAACAGGATAGTCTGTTGACGTTTTTCAACATAATCAATCTGTTTTTGTGTAGCATCAATCTCTATTTTTAAGGATTTAACGACAGATTTTATGGATTCTAACGTACCAAAAATATGAGTGATAGAACTCAAGATACGTTCTTGAAATATCCAATCCGATATAAGTCGATCGTAATAAATATCATTGAAAAAATCAAACTCAGGAAAATTTCTGCTACTGTATAAAGATTTAAATTTATAAATATCCAATAATTCATGATGAAGACTATCCAATAGGGGTTTTGCTTTATGGACTGCCTTTTGGGCGGCATCTAAGGAAGAAACTTTAAGTTTCTTCATTTTCTTTCTTTCTTCATAGGTATATCCCCATGTTTCAGCTCTTCTAGCTTTTCGCAAATGATCTATAAGCTTTTCAAAGAGATCTTGGGTTTTCAAAGCGACAGTATATGCTTCTCTCACCTCACGCATATATTTTAGATGGTCAATACTTTGATTTTTTAAAAATTTCAAATCGAAAGCCGCTCCTGGATACTTTTTTTCAATTTCACCCAAAGCATGTAGGGTCATCGCTTTTAATAAGTCGATAGATTCTTTTTCAGAATTAATTTTTTCTTTTAAAATACCTTGTTCAAATTCCAATATTTCAATAACATTTTTACATTCTGAATAGTGCATAATTGCCATCAAATACTCCTGTTTTTCAATTTCGTATTGTTGCTCTTTATCTCCCAAAACCGTGTAAAACAGATTATAAAGGGATAGTTTAGTCAAGTTTTTGACATCTTCAAACTCCTTATCTAATTTAAATTCGAGATCAAACAATTTGGCATATTGTTTATTCAATTGATTTTCGATTCTTAATAATCTTTTCTTTGCAATTTGGACACCTTTGTAATTTTCAATGGCATTTTCAAAGCTACTCATAGTTATTTTTTTATGCAAATATAAAATTTTCTGTTAAAACAACACTATAAGTGAATGCTTTTTTTATGTTCAGTTGATATAAGTAGCTACTTAAGTAAAATCTATGTGTTAAAGTTCCTTGAATAAAAGATTAAATTCGTAAATTCATGCCATTATTTAAAAAAAGTGCTTGATTGACAAACGATATAAGCAAAAAAGAAATTAAAAAATATGACAAAACTTACAAAATGGAGGATATTGGGTATGATATGCTTACTACTTCCAGGACTTTCATTTGCCCAAAAAACCAAAGCAAGTATTTATGATTATGGAAAAATGTGGACTTTTGACCACGCACCTATTGAGTATTTTAATAAAACTTATAATATCAAAGTAGATCAAGAATGGTTTGATGATGTCAGACAATCTGCATTGAAATTTGCCACTTGGTGCTCTGCGTCATTCGTATCTCCCAATGGATTAATCATGACCAATCATCATTGTTCTGAAGGTGAAGTGGCTCATGTTATTAAAGAAGGTGAACATATTTTGGAAGAAGGTTTTTATGCAAAAAAATTAGAAGATGAAAGGAGGTCACCTGATTTATTTGTGGATCAATTGACTCATATTGCGGATATTACAAAAACAGTAAAAGAAGCTGAAGCAAAAGGCAAAACAGACCAAGAAAAATTGGAAAAAAGAGCTGCTGCCATAGAAAGTATCAAAGAAAGATATAGTAAAATGAAAGGTTGGGAGAATCTCCGTTTGGAAGTAGTCAATTTTTATAGTGGAGGTCAATTTTCAATTTACGGCTATAAAAGATATGATGATATCCGCTTGGTTTTTATCCCTGAAGTAGATTTAGGTTTTTTCGGAGGAGATCCTGACAATTTTACTTATCCACGTTATAATTTGGATTGTACTTTTTGGAGAGCCTATGAAAACGGTAAACCTGCTAATACTTCTAGTCACTATTTTGAATTTAATCCAGAAGGTGCAACCGAAGGTGAACCCGTTTTTGTCATCGGAAATCCTGCGAGTACAGAGCGATATAGAACTGTGGCTCAATTGGAATTTGATAGAGATGCTCGTTACAACATCTTATTGGAATCACTGCGAAATAGATACAATGATTTGTCAAAAGAATATGAAACTAACCCTAGTTTAGAATTGAGAAGTCAAATTTTTGGGTTGTCCAATAGTATAAAAGCTATTTCTGGCATCGAATCTGGTCTAAGAGATAAAAACTTGATGCAAAGAAAAATAGATATGGAAAATATGACCAAATCAAAATTCAAAGGTACTGATTATTGGTCTGAATTGGCGTCTATTTATAAAAAATTAAAACCTTATGGACCAGAAATCAATCTATTAAGTCCTAGTCCATTAAATGGTGCGGTCATAGCACTTTTACATCAATTGTATGGCTACAAAAATATGGTCGCAAGTGGAAATGCTTCTGATGCGGATATTGAAACACAAAAGAAACAACTCTTGGAAATGATTTCGGCAGCAAATACTAAAGCCGAACAAAATAAATTTGTGGATCTATTAAATCGTTTGCAAATCCATGACCGAGGAGATAAATATCTACAAAAAGTTTTTAATGGGAAATCATCTAAGGAGATTGTAGCGAAAATGTTTAAAAAATCTAAATTGATGAATTCCAAAAAGGTTGCCAAGAAATTGAAACCCAAAAAATTTAAAAAATTGAAAGACCCATTTTTAGATATGGCTGAAATTTTAGTACCTAGATTTGGAGAAGCTGCAAATTTATTTAGATCTTCTAGTGCTAAAAGAAAAGTGCTGGAGGGAAAAATCTCTAATGCTATGTTTCAAGTACATGGCACGAATCTTCCGCCTGATGCAACATTTACTTTGAGAATTTCAGATGGAATTGTAAAAGGATATAATTATAATGGAACGAAAGCCCCTTGGAAAACAACATTCTTTGGGCTTTATGATCGATACTACTCTAATGATAAAAAATATCCTTGGGCATTGCCTAAAAAATGGCTAAATCCACCTATGGAAATGTTGTCTCAACCTTTAAATTTTGTGTCAACCAATGATATTATCGGTGGTAATTCAGGATCTGCAATTATTAATTCAAAAGGTCAAGCAATCGGATTGATTTTTGATGGAAATATCGAATCGCTTCCTGGAAATTTTATCTTTGATCAAGAATATAACCGAACGGTTTCGGTACATGCTGGTGGTATTTTCAATGCTTTGAAGCATATTTACAAGGCGGAACGATTATATAAGGAATTGACTGGCAAATAGCTAGTGTATATTGAGCTGTTGGATGATGTGTGCATTTAAGTAGGTGGACACATCATCCAACGGCTCAAATTTATAACCATTCTCCTTTCACCATTCGGTTTTTTTGATGAATATCTTGAATGATTTCAATATTTTTATATCCATAATCTTCCATCATTTTATAAATATCATCCCCCAAATTTTCATTAATTTCAAAAATTAAAATACCATTTTTTTCTAAAATTTTTGTTCCTAATTTAGTGATTTTTTGGTAAAATATCAAAGGATTATGATTTTCCACAAACAAAGCCAATGATGGCTCAAAATCCAACACATTTTTACGCATAAGTGTTGATTCCTTTTTAGGAATGTAGGGTGGATTACTAGCAATTAAATGGTAATTTTTATTATCAAAAAACTGTGTAACCCTGTCATCATCTAAAATATCAAGCTTCGAAAAAAGGACATCTACATCATTTAATTTAGCATTTTCCATAGCTACAGAAAGTGCATTTTCACTCACATCTATTGCTGTTACTTTTGCATTAGACAATTGTTTGGCTAAGGTGATAGCAATACATCCTGATCCTGTACCGATCTCCAATATTTGAATAGATTTTGAAGTACTTGCCCATTGCTCTACCCAATAAACCAACTCCTCCGTTTCAGGACGTGGAATGAGGACTGAAGGATTTACTTTAAATTTCAATCCATAAAAGTCTGCTTCTTCCAAGATATATTGAAATGGTTCGTGAGTAAGTAAACGCCGTTTATATTCATCCCATTTACTAAGATGTTTTTCTGGAAAATTATCCTGTGAAATTAAATTAATTCCAAAAGCATCTTCAAATATAATTGAAACAATATTATTGGCTTCACGAAAATCATAAATAGAAGAAATGGTCTCAACCAGTTCATTAAATTTATCTCGAACGGTCATCTACTTTTTTCGTTTGTACATGATACCAGGTGGTGTACGTAAAATTTCATCACGATTGGGGAAATAGGTCAAAGAAGCACCATCTTTAGATTTGGATTTTCCAATCCATAGACCATTTTTCCCAAATACTGTCCAAGATTCTGTTTTAGGAAGACCACTGTCTCCATTTAATTGAGTGCCTGTAATCGTAGAGCCACTAGCTTCAATCTTCCAAATATTTTGCGATTGTTTGGCATCCACCCAAGTGCCTGCAAAGGATTTTGCACCATCGTTTGGGGCACATGATACTACAAAAATAAGCAACAGACCAAGAAATAATTTATTCATAATAATCTTTTTTTAGAATAGCAAATGTATAATAATAATTTAAAAAATGCTTATCATTGTGCATCTATTTGTCAAACATTATACGAGTTTTAAAAATGAAAATACATATCATAAATTCAGGATTATTTAAATTAGATGGTGGAGCTATGTTTGGTATCGTTCCAAAATCTATGTGGAAAAAGTTGAATCCGCCTGATGAAAATAATCTTTGCACTTGGACCATGAGATGTTTGTTAATTGAAACAGATCATAGAAAAATACTCGTAGATACAGGAATGGGTGACAAACAAGATGCCAAATTTAGATCACATTTTCATCCACATGGTGATGATACCCTACTATCTAGTTTGTCTCAATTGAATATGTCACCAGCAGATATTACAGACGTTTTTTTGACACACTTACATTTCGATCATGTAGGAGGTGCGGTACGTTTCAATGAAAAAATGGAGTTGATTCCCACTTTTCCAAACGCCACCTATTGGAGTAATAAAAGACAATGGGATTGGGCAATGCAACCCAATTATAAAGAGAAAGCATCTTTCTTAAAAGAAAATTTTGTTCCATTATTAGATCATCAAGTTTTAAAATTTATAGATGTTCCTGATACACCTATTTTTGATTGGATTGATGGAATAAAAATTCAGATTGCAAATGGTCACACAGAAGCTATGATGTTGTTGCATATCCCAGTAAATGGCAAGGAAATTATCTATTGTGCGGATTTGATGCCTTCCAGTTTTCATATCGGCATGCCCTATGTGATGAGTTATGATATTCGTCCATTGGTTACCTTAAATGAAAAGAAATTTCTCTTTGATCACGCTCTCAAAAATGATGCTTTACTTGTTTTTGAACATGATCCTGCCAATGTTGGTGGAAAATTAAAAATAAATGAGCGAGGACGAGTGGTTTTAGATGAAGTATTGACTGTTGTCGACTTTTTGAGTTGATAGATACTATTTAGTATTCAAACACGAATCCAATGGGGTTTGACCGGTTTGACCTATTGGAAAATGTATTGGGTTGTAATGGTTCATGACCCATTGAAGTGATGTGGTTTGCGATAGGACTATTTAAAAGAATCCGCCACCATTTCAAAAATCTCATTCAATTCATCTTCCGTCAAGTCTCGCCACTCCCCTATGGGTAAATCCCCTAAATTTACATTCATAATTCTCACTCTAACAAGTTTGGTCACATGGTAATTTAGGGAAGAACACATTCTACGGATTTGGCGGTTGAGCCCTTGCGTTAAAATTATTTTAAATTCATATTTAGAGATTTTCTTCACTTTGCATTTTTGAGTTATCGTTCCCAATATTTTGATACCATTACTCATTTTGAAAATAAAATTGGGAGTGATGGGTCTATCCACTCTAACGATATACTCTTTTTCATGTTGATTTCCAGCCCTGAGAATTTTATTGACAATATCCCCATCATTGGTAAGAAAAATCAATCCCTCAGAAGGTTTGTCTAATCGACCAATCGGAAATAATCGTTG
>CAZOHX010000162.1:5638-6190 GCA_964579315.1 uncultured Saprospiraceae bacterium | reverse complement strand
AGAAAAATCCCTTTTCAAGGAACATTTGTGGTAGCAGCAGGACTAGAACAAGTAGTCAATATCCTTCAAAATTTTAAATTTAATGTCGATGATATAAGATATTTAGCCAATTTAAAAGGAGCAGATCAAAGTCCGTTATTTGATGAAAGCTTTTTGAATATGCTTCAGAGAATGAAGTTACAATGTTCAATTTATGCACTCCCCGAAGGAACTATTGTTTTTCCAAATGAACCCATTATACGAGTTGAAGGACCATTGATTCAAGCTCAATTAATAGTATCAATTATCAAAGTCTTATTGCCACCAAATCAGCTCGTATTTCACAAGCCGCCGCTGGAGATCCCATTATGGAATTTGGATTGCGACGTGCCCCAGGAATTGATGGAAGTATCGCTGCCAGTAGAGCATCTTTTATAGGTGGTTGTTCTGCTACAAGCAATGTTTTGTCAGGTAAACTATTCGATATTCCTGTCAAAGGTACACAGGCACATAGTTGGATAATGAGTTTTGAAACCGAAATTGCTGCTTTTAAGAGTTATGCCTATTCCAATC
>CAZOHX010000162.1:0-5628 GCA_964579315.1 uncultured Saprospiraceae bacterium | reverse complement strand
TACGAAATGCGATTAAAGTGGGCAACGATATAAAAAAAGATGGCATTGCACTTCATGGTATTCGACTCGATAGCGGAGACTTGACCAAACTTAGTATTTTATCTAGAAAATTATTAGATGAAGCTGGCTTTCACGATACTAAAATTGTAGCGAGCAACGATTTGGATGAACATAAAATCGCATTATTGAAATCTCAAGGTGCCAAGATTGATATTTGGGGCGTAGGTACACAATTGGTAACGGGTGGAACTTCTACTTCCTTAGGTGGCGTTTACAAATTGACTGCCATCGAAGAAAATGGTCATTGGGAATACAAAATGAAAATATCCGAGGATTCCATTAAAACAACCAATCCCGGCATCCTAAATATTCGAAGATTTTATAACAATAAGCAGCAAATTGTGGCTGATTTGATTTTTGACCAAGAAGATACCCATGTTCAAAATCACCAAAGTCATCAGGATTTATTAGTTCCTATTTTTGATAATGGAAAGTTAGTTTATAAATTACCTGATTTACCTTCTATCCAAAATTTTGTGCGAAAGCAACTTCAAAATATAGACTGGAATGCTTTTAAAGTAAGTCTAAGTCCTGAAATAATAGCTCGTAAAAAAGAAAAAGTATCCCAACTGTTGCCAAAATCTGCATTACTTTTGGTAGATATTCAAAATGACTTTCTACCCTTTGGGAATTTGGAAGTGCCCCATGGAGATGAAGTTATTTCCGTTGCCAACCATTTGATGAATCAGTACGATATAATTATTGCCACCCAAGATTGGCATCCAGCAAATCATGAAAGTTTTGCTGCCAATCATCCATGGCGACGACCAGGCCAAGTCATCGACTTACACGGTTTAGAACAAACATTATGGCCGATTCATTGTGTTCAACATAGTTTTGGAGCGGAGTTTCCTTCTTTATTAAATACCGAAAAAATACAACATATAATTCAAAAGGGACAAAATCCTAAAATCGACAGTTACAGTGCATTTTTCGATAATGGAAAACGAAATAAGACGAATTTAGATGATTTACTGAAAAATTTAGGTGTTAAAACCTTGGTAATAATGGGATTAGCGACCGATTATTGTGTAAAATATACCGTTTTAGATGCTTTGGCATTAGGTTATGAAGTGCAAGTTGTCAAAGAAGGATGTCGGGCTATCAGTACAGAAGACGAAAAGAATGCCTATTTGGAAATGCAGCAAAAAGGTGCAGAAATCGTTTCTTTAAATGAAGTAATTGATCAAAAATAAAGAACAAACATGAGTAACAGATTAAAACAATTATTAGAATTATTGGAAAAAGCCCCTAAAGATGCATTCCTGAATTTTGCAATCGCAAAAGAATATGAAAGTAGTGGCAATGACGAAAAAGCCCTTGAATTTTATTTAAGAATCCAAAGTAACACGCCTGAATACGTAGGATTTTATTACCATTTAGGAAAACTGTACGTTCGACAAAATTTGGTAGATAAAGCCATATCCACTTATAAAAAAGGGATGACAATAGCTAAAAAAGTAAATGATAAACATGCTTTTTCTGAGTTAGCTTCTGCAAATCTTGAAATAGATGATGATTTTTAGCAATTTCTATTTTTAAATGATATTTTTTTACTATATTTAAGCGTACTTTCTAACCAAAGAAGTCTAAATGAGCTTAAATAAAAGAATGATTGAGTACATGTCCTCTGCAAGAATGGCATGTAATGGTCGCTTAATTGCAGATGATATTTCCCAAGATTTTCGGGATGAAATAGATGAACTTTTCAAAACCTGCATTCATCTCAGTAAAACTTACACAGAGTTATTAAAGAACAGCACAACCGAAATCGTAACGACAGATCACATCGATGAAATTGATGTGATTGTTATCAATATAGAAGATAGTGTGCTTGATGATGTAGAACCTTGTTTTGATGATCTTCATGTTTTTATTAAGGACCAATTGGATAGCAATCCAAGTGTTGAAGAAACGACTACCAATGAAATCGTAGAAACAGATAATGCCACGGATCACACAGATGCTCCTGAAGATGATTCCAATAATATTATCATTGAAGACGAAACTCATTTCGATATTCCTTCCTAAAAGTTATACTATCCAAAAGTAACCATCATGAGAAAAAAATCCACATTTTACAAGTTCATTTTTATATTATTGTTTTGTTTTCCAACAACTTTTTCTTTTGGACAATATCTTTATGAAGATGCCCAAAAAATATATCATGCTCTTGAAAGTAAATCGCCCATACTCACCATCGAATCCAATTCTATTACCAAAGTCTATTTCAAAGACAAGCCCTTAAAAATGCTTTTTCCACCACTAGATTCCATTAAATTGAGTGAATTTGGGATGTATAAACTTGATTTTAGTGAAAGACCACAACTCATTCAACTTAGAATTGATACTACCCTTTATACGGATATTTTATTTAATCAAATCAAATTGGATGTCAATCAAATCAAATTATTAAAGAATGGTAAAACAATTCAAAAAGTAGAAAACGAAGCCTATATTCAGATTTTAAGCACCGTACATGCTTACACTAATAATGAAAATTTGAATTTACAAAGCATATTAGATAATCCCTATTTTTCGACGTTAATTCCTTCAAATTTGGGTCGCATTACTCCAAATAACCAAAAAAAGATACATTCCATAGCTAAGCATAAAAAAGCTTTGCTCAATGATGGATTATCTCTTTTGTATGCGGATAGTCTCCTCAACGATGAAACACTACTCTCAATCAAATCCATTCAAATGGAGCATAGTAAACCTAGCAAATCTCCAGAAGAATCTTTCCAAAACATGGTTGAAGAAATGCGACCCACCAAAGGAAGTTTTAGTACCACGACCTTTCTTGCGGGGCTTTCGGATTTTATAGTGGACAGGGCTCAAGAAGAATTTAATATCACTTTTTTAGAAAATTTAAAAGAAAAATTGGAAGATCCTGCTTATCAAGAATTGGCAATTCTTTTTCCAGATTCAAAGCAATTTTTAAACAATATTATCATTACTGATTACAAATCATTTATACCCCAAGCAAGAGCCATCTTTATCAATGATGCAGAAAATTTATTTTTTAATTTCCCTAAAGTGCTGAAATTAGAAAAATATGTGGGGAAAGAATTATCCTTACAACCCATTATTTATGACTTAATGACCCTTTATTCTATGGTGGATCTCGTTCAGCGAGAAATCCCAGTTGACACTATTCTTCCTTACACTTACAACAATATAATTCAAACCCAAAAAGATGTTCAAAAGGATATTTATCGGTCGATTGCACAGCAAATTTCTCCAAAATCACTAGAAAATTTTCAAAATCTAGTGGAGCATCATGTTTCAGCCTTGATTCAAGAAAAAACGAAACTTTTAGAGAAAATTGATGCCGATTTACAAAATTATTTTGACAAAACTGACTTGTCTAAGGAGCAAAAAGAGATTTTGTTTCAAGTTTACAATGCTTATAATCAATTTAAAAAAACCAAACTTTTTAGTGAAGAGCAAAATAAATATTTAGGTCCTTGGGAAATTCTCAAAACGATTCCGACCAATCTGCATGGTGAATTGTTTTATCCGAAATATATTATCAAACCCGATATCAACCAATTTTCTACTTTATTTTCTGAGAATCCTGATACAATTCAGTTGATTAGTGCAGGTTTTGAATTGACAGAAAAAATTACCTCCAGTACAAAATCTCGTCCTTCACGAGCCAAACTTTTAAGTGATTTTTATCAAATCGTGGCAGATGCCAAAATACAGCTCGACTTACTTGAACAAAAAAGAACAGATACGATGTTTATTCACCGTGTTGAAAATTTTATAGCACAAAAAGATGCTTTAATCACAAATATCAAAAAACAAAAAAACAATTGGATTGCCGCAGGTAAATCAAATCATCAGATTCAAGCATTGGCTTTCATTCAAAAAGCAACATCTCGGATCAAGACCAAAAGAATAAAGAATTTGACAAATCTTGAGCAAGTTGAAAACGAATATCACACAATCACTGATAAATTAATTGATTATCTCATAGATCAAGAAGAAAATAATAATGAAAAATATGATTTGTTGATATTTTTGCAAGAAAATCAACTGGATCAACCTACTGTTTCTGAAAATGAAAACGTTCAAAAGCTCGTTGCCGAAGCCCATCAAATTGAACAAGAATTGAAAGATTTTAAAAAACAATACTCAAATAATCTATTAATTGCTCAAACCAATCTAAATGTACTTGGAAATTTAGTCGAAACTAATAGCCAATTGCTCAATCTTTTTAAAGTAAATCCAAAAAGTGGTCATAAATGGATTCAAAAAACACAACAAGATGAATTATTATCCAATAAAAAATTACAAAATATTTTTCTAGGATTAGTCTATCAACAATTGAAAAATCTAAAACCAAACAATACGATTTCTCCAAGTGGAATGGCAAGTTTTACATCTCAGTTGATGCAAGAAATGGGGCATATCAACGTTGCTTACAAAAATATTAAATCCATTCAAAAAACGGATAGTTTGGACACAAATTTCAAGGACTACTACCCTATTTTGAGATCTATGATAAGTCTGATGGACATTTCTATCAATACTCCATTATTTGTACAGCCCCAGCAAAATACTAGTTTGATTGGCTTGTTTGAAAAAGATACTTCCTATCTGAAATTATTTCCAAAAATCACCAATACTACCTTGGATTTATTTGACAATACCTATGAAAAGCACTATAATTATGCATTATATAATATCGTGGAATTATTAGATTTACTCATTGATGTCAAATATTCAAAAAAGACAGATGAAAAAAGTGTTTTAGAAAAGCGAAAACTTAAAACTGTACAAAAATATGGCAATTTTTTCACTCAAGTTGCTGTCGCAGATAATGCCCATCAAGTAAATGCCGCTTTGAATGCAGTGGCTCTTCCTCCTGGAAGTTCTCGAATGAAACGACAAACTCGCATGAGTATTACTGTAAACGGCTATTTTGGGTTTAATTTTGGAAATGAACAATATACCAATCCAAATTTAACTAAGCTCAACAAAAAATCGCTCAATACCTTTGGGATAAGTGTACCTATTGGAATTTCCGTCAATGGAAAAATAAAAGATAATAATTTAGGAAGTTGGTCATTCTTTGTACCCATTATAGATATTGGTATGATTACGGCTTATCGTTTGGATAATAAAGAAGGTACTTTGCCCGAAACTTCTTTTAGAAATGTACTTGCTCCAGGGGCATTTATCCTTAGAAATTTTCAAAAATCTCCTTTTTCATTGGGTTTTGGGTTACAATTTGGACCGCAAAATAGAAATGTGGATTATATCAATAGTACTTTCAATACAAGTGCAATCCGTTATACGATTATGGGTGGTATTGATATTCCTTTTTTCAATTTGTTTCAGGCTAAGGATTTTAAATAGGTGGACTTGTTTATTCTATTGTTTAATTGATGAATAATTTTTGAGCGTGTGGGGATATTTAACAATGAATCTTGAACTATATCCTATATCCCTGAAAAGGGATAAATATGACAAATTATTTCTTATGGTTTTTTTGTCACATAAAATTCCACAACATAACCTGCCCCGCCTCCGTTTTTCCCTCGAATAAGAAATAAT
>CAZOHX010000161.1:0-6204 GCA_964579315.1 uncultured Saprospiraceae bacterium | reverse complement strand
ATGAGAAAGAAGCAGTAAGTTTGTTCTTTTTGAATAATGTTGTTAAATTGGAATACCAGATAGGGTGAAATATCAAAAACTATCTCCTAACAAACATCGAAGGAGATTTTTCCATTATTTTAATTCATCTTCCTTACCTTTAGACTTGATTCTTTACCCAAAACTAAATTCAATGAAAATTTTTACGCTATTTATTATTGTCTCAATGCTGTTTTTTGCCAATTGTTCAAATCATTTGGAACAAAAAGATATACAAAACGGAGCTTACGATGCCCTGAATTTTTTGGGAAATAGACAAACATATCCATTGCATGAAATTCCTAATGGAGCCTACTCCAAAGCATGGGCACAAATGAAAAGAATGTCTTCTAAAGTATCCTTTCCGAATCAAGTAGGGCCTTGGGAAACTAGGGGACCCCACAATCGGGCTGGAAGAATATTAACTTTGGCTTTTAATCCCCAAAATCCCAAAACATTGTATGCGGGATCTGCTAGTGGTGGATTGTGGCGTAGTTACACGGCTGGATTAGGTGTGAATACATGGCAACGTGTACACATTGATTTTCCTGTATTGGGTGTAAGCACAATCACTTTTAATCCTATAGATTCTTTGGTGATGTATATTGGTACGGGCGAAGTGTATAATTATAATGAAGCGGGTACTGGTGCCGCTTATCGTAGAACAAGGGGCAGTTTTGGAATTGGTATTTTGAAATCGGAAGATGGGGGACTAACTTGGAAGAAGAGCTTGGATTGGGGACAAGATGAAAATCATGGAGTTTGGGCTATTCGGATTCATCCAGACCATCCCAATAAAATTTTTGCAGCTACGACTGAAGGAATTTTTGTTTCAGATGATGCTGGTGCCAATTGGGAGAAAAAATTAAATGTAGTAATGGCAAATGATATCATTATTCATCCAGATAATCCCAATCTTTTATTAGCTACTTGTGGCAACTTGAACTCAAAGGGATCAGGTATTTATCGTAGTACCAATAATGGAGAAACTTGGTCAAAAGTGAATAGTGAATATCCGAAATTTAAAGGGAAGGCACAGTTGGCGTACGCACCATCTGATCCAAATATCGTTTATGGTAGTTTTGGTAATAGCTTGGGTGGTGATGATGAGGCTACTTGGTTGTGTAAATCTGTTGATTTTGGTGAACATTGGGAAATTGTTTCTAATATAGATTATTCTAAATATCAAGGATGGTACTCTCATGATGTGGCTGTGAATCCCAATAATCCTGATGATTTAGTTCTTATTGGTGTAAATATTTGGCATTCAAAAAATGGTGGAAAAAATGTTTTTTCTGTGTCTATTGGGGGAGCTGGATATTCTAATGCTCCTATTGAAGGTCCTGATGGACCACCTAATTATGTGCATTCAGATGCCCATGATGTCCTTTTTTATCCTGATGATACTTCTTCGGTAGTGTATATTGCTAGTGATGGAGGTATTCATCGTTCTGATGATGGTGGAATTACTTTTACTAGTTGCAATAGTGGGCTACAAACGGTACAGTTTTATAATGGATTTTCAAATTCATCTAAGGATGAAAAATTTTGTATTGGTGGATTGCAAGACAATGGTTGTATAGCTTGGAATGGTGATAAAACTTGGCAACATATTAGTGGGGGAGATGGTAGCTGGACAGCTATTGATGATGAAAATTTTATAACCTATACATCATCTCAATATTTACATGTATATCGTTTTGAAAATGGTCTTGCAGATAACTTTCATCAAACAGGTATTCCTGTAATCGGAAAAGTATCTTTTATTGCTCCTTTTGCAATTGCTCCATCTGATTCCAGCATTGTATATGCAGGATCTTCTGTGATTTCTAAATCTAAATATTTCGGAAATTCGTGGAATATTACAGGAGATAGACAATATTTGAATACAAAGAATACACCCGCTCTAAGTATGGCAATTTCTTACCAAAATCCAGATATAGTTTATACTGCAACAGCCCCTTTCGAGCAAGAACGAAGTGAAATATTTAGAACGTTAAACGGTGGGGATTCGTGGGAGAAAGTAACTGGAATTTGTCCCAATCGATACCCAATGGATATGGCAGTAGATCCGACCGATGATGCAATTGCATATATAACTTTTGCTGGTTTTGGTGCAGGTCATGTTTTTCGTACGAATGACTATGGGGAAACATGGATTGATATTACCAATGGATTGCCTGATATTCCTACCAATGCAGTTATTGTTGATCCGTTATTTCCAAATAATGTCTATATTGGCAACGATTTAGGCGTTTTTGTATCTAAGGATTATGGTGAAAACTGGGAAATTTTTCAAACGGGAATTTCTGATGCGATTATGGTTTTTGACTTAAAAATATCTCCTAGTAATCGAAAATTGAGATTGGCAAGTCATGGAAATGGGGCATATGAAAGGGATTTACTTAGCGAACCCGTTGCAAATAAAGATATTGTTTCTATTTTTACATCCATGGATGTTTACCCGAATCCAACTACTGATTTTGTAAATATTCTCTATAATCTGAAAAGTACTAAAAAGATAGGCATATATATAACCAACGTAGCAGGTGAAATCCAGCAAAAAATCCTAGATATTAAACAAAATAAAGGGGAACATCAACTGAAAATTGACTTGAATTCCTTGTCAAAAGGTGTTTATTTTGTTGTTTTAGAATCGCAAGGCAATACAATTTCTAGAAAAGTTATTATTAATTAGGAATTAGGAATTAAGAATTAGGAATTACGAATTAGGAATTATCTCAAAATCAAGATTTTTCTCATTTTAGTAGATTTTTCTCCTTTTTAAAGAAAAATCAGCAAATCAAAAATATGCATTTTTCTAGCAAACAACAAATCAAAACCGTTCAATAGGGAAAGTCATACAATGAGATCCGCCTCTAGCACGAGACAATTCACTAGATGGCAACGTAATAATCGTATTTTCCAATTGGTCTATATCAATTTTCTTATTTTTCACTCCTTTCAAAAAATCATCCGCATGAATCATGGAATAACCCATATTTTCAAAAGCGATGGCAGTATAAGGATTTCTATCGTAAGTAATTCCGACCCCTGGTTTTATGGCAATCAAATTACATCCATCTGTCCATTGTTCACGCTCTTGGTAAGGAGAAATTCCATTTCCACTCAATATAAATTCCATTTCAGGATTGATTTCTGAATGGAAAAAATCTTTGATAGTCAGATATTGTCGAGTAGTGCCGTTGTGTGAATAAATCGTTACATTTGAACTTAGGCCATCAACCACTACAGGCTTAAATGCTACAATATGATTGTGATTAATCCTAGTAAATAAAGTATCAATATGCATAAATGAGCGATCGTTGGGAATATTGATTTGGACTACATATTTAATTACCTTTTTTTCAAAAAGCACTTTTTTTAAGGAATGAATGGCATGTTCACTCGTACGTTCGCTACAACCAATCAATAAATAATCATCTTCGAGCATCATCATATCCCCTCCCTCCATCGAGATAGCGTCCCCACTTGCAGATGGTGGAAAAAGCTCCACATCATTTAAATTGATAATTTTTCCAGCTTTCAAAATATCTGCAAAAATCGGGTGAGCATGAATGAAAAAACGTGTCAGAATATTTTCACGATAACGAGCCGTTTTTGAAGGCTTTGTGATGATAATGTGATCCTTTACCGTCACCGCAATATCTCTTGTGAAGATAAAATTTGGGATGGGGTCAAACAGGTAAATATCTTTCTCTTTATAGTATCCAGAGATCAAAACTTCGGCAAGTTTTTTAGAAGAAAGTTTATTCAAAATATCATAATACCTCTTAGGAAGCTCCTGATGACGAATAATTAAAGTAAGCATTTCTTCCTTATATTTGGATTTGGCATCCAAGGCTTCCACTAATAATTGTTCTGTATCGAATACATTGTTTTTTCCTACAAATACTTTTAAAACATCTGTAAAAATATCATGTTCTTCTTGCATTTTAGGCAAATGAACAATATCATCAAATAATAATTCTTCGGCTCTTTTGGGAGAAATTCTAGAAATTCCCAAATCTGGTTTGTGTACAATGACCCTTTTTAGCTTACCGATTTCAGAATTGACGAATATTTTACTATTTTTGATGCTCATGTGTGAAAGATTGAAAGTTATTACTTGATTTTTTTTAAATATTTGACAAATTTAATTAATTTGACGATTCTATCTTCTTTTACTGCTAGATAATTTTTTTGATTGCAAAAATGTAAATTTTATTTAAAATATGTTAGACAAACTTAAATCTCTATTTTTTGAAAAGGTGGAAAGTGGGGATAATTCATCCGAAAAATCTGGAAATCTTAATAAAAATGTAAAACAGGATGATGTCGTTCAAAATAAAGTGCCAAAAGTTACACCAAGGGAAGTGACAACATCACAAGGCACTGTGGATGATAAGCTATTAGGTGTTTTGGCATCCGCTATTCAAAAAGCAAATATCGATGGATTTGATTATTTGGAGTATAAAGAATCTATCAAATCTTTAGAAAAAATGGATATGTCGGAAGCTACTAGATTTCAATCTGCTTTGGCTATGGCAAAAACTATGGGGGCTAATCCTCAACGATTAATCCAATCGGCAGAGTATTATCTTGGTGTTTTAGACGAAGAAAGGAAAAAATTTGGTGAAGTAATGGAGCATCAACGAAAAGGAAAAATCGGAGATAAGGGAGAACGTGTCAAACAAATGGAAACGTTGGTTCAACAAAAATTACAGGAAATTGAGCGAATTAAGAAGGAAATAGCAACGTTGAACGAAAGTATTGATAAACAAAAAAAGGAAATTGAGAATGGTATTCAGAAAATAGAACAAACCAAAGTCAATTTTGATGCGAGTTTCTCAAAAGTATATGGTGCTATTAAAAGTGATATTGAGAAGATGAAAACTTATTTGAAATGAATTAAAAATTAGGAATTGAGAATTAGGAATTCCTTTGTTTCTAATGCCCTTTTTTTAATTGAGAATTGAGAATTCAAAAATGTTTTGCTAAATCTCAAAGATTTAGTAAATCTATTTTTGTTTAGAAATTAAGAATAAGTCGAAAAAATGATATATTTTACCCTTTAGTTCAAAACATTAGTTAATTTTACCATTCAAATAAAAAAATAGTTTATAGTGAGTAATGTAAAACAAAAATCTTTTTGGAAACGACCCGAAGGTATTACAGGAATGCTTTTTCTAGGAGCTGGAGCGATAGGTCTTGCCGTAGCGGTTCCCATAATTTTGCCATGGATTTTGGCTGCCACAGAATCCATTTTGGGTTTGACCGCCATTTTGGCTGTGCTAGGAGCTATCATTTACATGGTATTGGATCCCAAAATGCGAAATCTTGTGGGGTACATGTACAAGAGCGTAATGCGATGGGTGACAGGGCTATTCGTTCAAATTGATCCTATAGGAATTTTAAAATCATATGTGGATGACTTGAAAGGAAATCTTCGTAAAATGAATCGCCAAATTAGTAAGTTGCGTGGGCAAATGCACAAACTAAATGAAGTGATTTATAACAACAAAAAGCAAATCGAGTCCAATCTCGAAATGATGAGTAAGGCAAAAGAAGGCAATAAGCGTAATGTGATGATTTTGAAATCACGTAAAGCTGGTCGTTTAAAAGAGTCCAATATGCGTTTGGAAGATTTATACAAAAAAATGGAAGTACTCTACCGTGTCCTGTCCAAAATGTATGAAAATTCTGAAATATTAATGGAAGACATCAAAGATCAAGTCGAAGTGAAAGAGCAAGAAAGAAAGGCTATACGTGCTTCACATGGTGCTATGAAATCAGCAATGAATGTAATTTCTGGAGACCCTGACAAAAGAGCAATGTTCGATGCAGCCATGGAAGCTGTCGCCGATGACGTAGCCAGTAAAGTAGGAGAAATGGAAAGATTTATGGAAATGTCATCTAGTTTTATGGACTCAGTGGATTTACAAAATGGTGTATTTGAAGAAGAAGGCTTGAAGATGCTAGAAAAATGGGAAAAAGAAGGTGTTTCTCTTATTTTAGGCGATGAAAAAGAAACTTTGATTCTTGAAGGAAATGATGATGATAATGTCTTGGACTTGAATACGCCACAAAAACAGATTATTGATGAAGATAGGACGAATCAGTATGATACTTTTTTTGACTAACTTTTTGGGAATTGAGAATTGAGAATTGAGAATTAGGAATTAG
>CAZOHX010000160.1:0-6254 GCA_964579315.1 uncultured Saprospiraceae bacterium | reverse complement strand
AAGTTAGGAGAAAATGAAGAAATAGTAGAAATGGATAGAATACGTAAGTTGATATCCAACCATATGATTGAATCGAAAAAAACATCTGCTCATATCACTTCCATGGTAGAAGTAGATGTAACAGATATTGTCAATTGGAGAAATAAGGTCAAAGTTGGTTTTCAAAAGAAATTTGGACAAAAAATCACTTATACCCCAATTTTTATGGAAGCGGTTGCCAAAGCTATTACGGATATGCCTATGATCAATGTATCTGTGGATGGGTATAATATCATTGTAAAAAAGAATATTAATTTAGGTATGGCAACTTCCTTACCTACAGGCAATTTGATTGTACCTGTTATAAAAAATGCTGATCAATTAAATTTGTTAGGATTGACAAAATCAGTAAATGATTTGGCTACTAGAGCACGAGCCAACCAATTGAAGCCTGACGAAATCCAAGGGGGAACCTTTACGGTAACCAACGTAGGTACTTTTGGGAATGTAATGGGTACTGCAGTAATCAATCAACCCCAAGTAGCAATCCTTGCAGTTGGAGCCATTCGGAAAAAACCAGGCGTAGTGGAAACACCACAAGGAGATTTTATAGCCATAAGACATATGATGTTTTTGTCATTGACTTATGATCATAGAGTTGTGGATGGTGCTTTAGGTGGAGCTTTTGTAAGAAAAGTCGGAGATTATTTAGAAAATTTTGACACGACTCAAACCTTTTAATTAAGTATGATAAGGTATATTTTTCTCGTTGTTGTTGTTTTTTTTATTACTTTTCAATCTGGTTTTTCACAATCAGCGAGAAAAGTCTTAAAAGAAGGTAATGTCTATTTTGAACAAAAACAGTATCGAAAGGCACTTTATAAATTTTCTAATTATATAGACAAGAAAAAATCTAGTGGTGATGTCTATCTAAAAATAGCTCGTTGTCTTTATGAAACAAGCCAGTTGGAAAATGCGGAGGACTATCTTACCAATTATTTGGAATCAACCAAGCATCCAGATGTAAATGGTTTTCTTCTTTATGCGGATATTTATCACTCAAAATTAGATTTTAAACATGCCATTGAATATTATAAAAAATATTTGGCAGAATCTAAAAAAAATAAATCGGAAAGAGCCATTGTCAGAGATAAAATTAGAAGATGTGCCTTTGGATTACGACAAGGAACGTCATCGTCAAGTGTCATAGTTGAAAATATGGGAGCCAAAGTAAACTCTTATAATGACGACTTCAGACCTATATTAAGTCCCAATTATACAGATAAATTATACTTTTCATCGATACGATCAGGAAATCTAGGAGGAAAGAGAAATGTCATTGGAAGAGAAGACAAGATGGGAGATTATTCTTCGGATATGTTTTCAACACAAGTAATTAATGGTGATTGGGGCAATGTAAAACGATTGAGTAGTCTGACCAATACACCACGACATGATGTGATTTTAGACTTTAATAGTACAGGGAAAGCATTGTTCTTCTTTAAAGGATTTACGCTATTTGCTGGAGATGTTTTAGTAGATACCTTTAGAGTTGGGAAAAAACCATTGTATCCAAACAAGTTTTTAAGTCCATTTCATCCAGAAAAAGGTGATAGGGGATTATGTTTTTATCAAGATACAATTATGTTTTTTGCGAGTAATCGATTAGAAGGTTTTGGTGGTTTTGATATTTACATTTCGTTTCATAAAAAACAAGGTTGGACAAAGCCATTAAATGTAGGGTCAGAAATAAATTCGGTCTATGATGAAGTGTCTCCTTTCTTATCTGCGGATGGAAAAACACTTTATTTTAGTTCTAATAATTCAAGGACGAGTATGGGTGGCTTTGATATTTTCAAATCAGTTTACAATACCATCAAGTGGTCCACGCCCAAAAATCTTGGACTACCCATTAATTCTGCAGGAGATGATTTATCCTATAGACTGACCAAAGATGGAATGTCTGCTTTTTTTGATTCTGATAGAAAGACAGGATTAGGAATGAAAGATATTTATGTTATTTATTACTCAAATTTCCAAAAGGAGCAAGAAAAAAATATTGTTACAAAATCAGCTATTTCAAAATTAATAGATAAGAAAAAAGCCATTGTGGTGACAAGTACAGGCGAAGAATTAACTCCTGATCCAGATTATTCCTTTTCAGACGAAGAAAAAGAGACTTATGTATTGCCTGTTTTATTTTATGAATCAGACTCTGATGTTTTAAATCGAAATAGTCAAAAACAATTGATTGATTTGGTGAAAATATTAAGGCAATATCCACAGTTGATTGTCACTATAACTGGGCATTCTGATGAAACGGGATCACCAAAACCTTTTGTGCTTTATTTTTCTATCAAACGTGCTGAAAAAATCGCAAAATACCTAGTTGAAAATGGCATTAATAAGAATAATATCATTGTAAAAGGTGCTGGGAGTGCCTTTCCTTTGGCAACCAACCAAATTAATGGTCAAGAAAACACCATGGGAAAAAGGATGAACAAACGAATTGAATTTACTATTTCCAATGCGAGTAATTTACCTATCAATATTGTGAAAGAAGATATTGAAATCAGTACCTATCAAAAAGATAACAAAGGCTCATCCTATGAAAATATCATAAAAGGACTCTATTATACCGTACAAATTGCAACTACCCATCAAATGTATAAAGGACAAATTTTGAATGATTATAATGACATCTTCGTAGAACGTTCCATGTTGTCCAATAAATATATTTATAATATTGGTTTATATCGATCTTATTTATCTGCTGAATTACTAAAAAGAGAACTCATATCCAAAGGACTGCAAGGAATCTTTGTCGTACCATACGTAAAAGGATTGCGTCTCTCAAATAATAGTTTGGAGTATTACAGTAATCTGTATCCAGATTTAAAGAATTTCATAAATGCAACAAAATAGAATGCGATGATAATTTGATTTCATTAAAAAAAAACTCATCTTCGTATAAATTTCACATAATGTCAAGAATAAAATTTTTAAGAGAAGGCTTTAAAGATATGAAAACTACTGGTGCTGTCACCAGAAGTTCGAAGGCATTATGTCAAGGAATGATTAAACCTGTAGATTTCACAAATGCCCGATTAATTATTGAATTGGGAGCAGGTGATGGGGTAATTACCAAGCATATTTTAAAAAGTATGCACAAAGATTGCAAATTAATTTCATTTGAAGTAAATCCCCGATTTTGTGCCAAATTAAAAGAGATTAACGACTCAAGACTCATCATCGCAGAAGATTCTGCTGAAAATATTGGTCAATATATACAAGATTTAAAAAGAGAAGATGTGGATTATGTGATTTCTGCAATACCGTTTGTTACCTTACCCAATGAATTGGGGTACGATATTGTGGGGAAATGTCAAAAATATCTTAAAAAAGGGGGACTTTTTGTACAATTGCATTACTCTTTTCTAGTCAAGAAGATTTATAAAGATATTTTTGGTGATTTAAGCATCAAATTTGTTCCTTGGAATATACCGCCTGCTTTTGTATTTATCTGTGAGAAAAAATAAATTTTTCACTTCAATCCTAATCTTTCGTGAAATTAAATTTTAAACAATATGGTCAAGGAGAACCCGTGATAATTCTCCATGGATTGTTGGGTTCTTTGGATAATTGGCAGACCTTGGCACGTGAATTTGCAAAAAAATATAGCGTTTTTACGATAGATTTACGAAATCACGGGCGTTCATTTCATGATGATACGATGAATTATACTGCACTTGCCAATGATATCGCTGACTTTATGAATCAAAATTGGATTTATAATGCAAATATCATCGGTCACTCCATGGGCGGAAAAATTGCCATGCAATTAGCACTTGATTTTCCAGAATTGGTTCATAAACTAGTTGTAGTTGATATTGCACCCAAAAAATATGTAGGCAATCATCAACCTTTATTTGATGCTATGCTTCAACTAGACCTGAAATCGCTTAAAAATAGAAAGGAAGCGGACTTACTATTGAAATCAAAAATTCCCAATGATAGCATTCGACTTTTTTTATTGAAAAATTTAACAAGAAATAAAACTGGTGGGTATAGGTGGAAACCAAACCTAAAATCGATTGTAAATAATTACAACCATATTTTAGACTCTATAGAAGGAGATTTCCCTTCTGATGTCCCTACCCTTTTTATCAAAGGATCCAATTCTGATTATATTAATAAAACGGATGAAACGCAAATTAAATCTCTTTTTCCCCATTCAAATATTAAGGTCATTGAAGGAGCAGGACATTGGGTTCATGCTGAAAAGCCAAAGCAACTGACAAAAATGATTGAAGACTTTTTTGAAATGTAAAATTTTACTTCCGTTTTTTCTTCATTTTTCTCAAAAATTGATTGAGCATTTTAGAGTCAATGACACCAACAATTTCATTTTCACTTTTGACTGGCAGGAGATAATATCCCTTGCTTTGCATAAGTTTATACACATCATTTAAATTATCATCTAAAGACAGATAAGTGAAATTTTGGCTCACCATAGGTTCAATAATTTCATCTAAATGATCTAATTGACCTACATCTAAAACAAATTCTTCATGAATAACTCCTTTAAGATCGCCATCTTCATCAATAACCAAAAATCTATTTTCCAATCCATGATTAATTTTATCCCTAACTTCTCTCAATGTCGTACTAGGAAGAAATGATGTGTAATCATATCGTATCAGATCGCTTACTTTATATTGGGCTATTAGATTTTCAAATTTCACATGCTTAAATTCTTGAGTGGCGGCAAGAAATACAAAAACCCCAACAAATGAAGTAATGATATTTCCTTGATAAAACCCCCAAATAGCCAATCCAACTGCAAAAAGTTGTCCTACCACTGTTGCGATGCGTGTAGCAAGTAATCTACTCAATTTTGTAGAAAGCAATGCTCTAAATACACGTCCCCCATCCATTGGGAATGCAGGTAACATATTAAATACTGCAAGAATCAAATTCATTCCAATCAACCCAGGAATAAATATTTCCAACAAAGATGGTTGATAATTGATATCAATTTCACCAAAGAAAGTCATCAAATTACTGAATGGGAAAAACAAAAAATAAGGACTTAGAGCCAAGGCTATGCCGACATTAACGGCAGGTCCTGCAATAGCTATTTTAAATTCTTGAGATGGATTATTGGGGATGCTATCTAATCGAGCAATACCCCCAATTGGTGATAATACAATATCTTTCGTATTAATGCCAAATCTTTTTGCCATCAAGGCATGTCCAAATTCATGAAGGGTAACACAACCAAATAATGCCAAGAGTAAAGTTGTCAAAAAAATGATTTGCTCCCATCCAAGGTGATGCCTATATCCATTGTAAAAAACCCAAAGGAAGATAAAACTAAAGCTCCAATGAATAAAGACTGGAATATTATCGTATTTTAATAACCTGATGGTTCCTTTCATTTTGAATAATTATTTAAAAGATGTGCATCTTCTCAAGGATAACGATAAAAGGGTGGTTGGGGTTGTGTAATTTTGATTTGTTTGAGTTTTATATCATTATTTTTTAGATGTTTGTCGATAAAGTTAAAATAAATAGACTTATTGCAAATAATTTTATGTTATATTTAAGTCATTAATCAAAAATATAAATATGAAAAAGTTATTATTAATTCTGCCAATTTTATCCATACTCATCTTTGCTTCTTGCGAAACAGATCGATGTGGAAGAGATAAAACTGATTTTTTAAACAAATACAACGCTTTTATTGAAAAAGTAGATCATTCTGACTTATCTCCCAAAGATGCAAAGTGGGATGAATATGATACTCAATTTAAAAAATACATTGAAGAATGTTATGAAATTCACAAAGATGATTTGACCCATAAAGAAGAACGTGATTTTTGGGCAAAAACCATTACTTATTATGGAGACAGATATGGTAAAGGACTAGCTGCCGCACTTGCAGATGAAGCTAATAATATTTCAAAATTGATAACATCGCATACGTCAGATTTCTCTAATGATCTTAGATTATTTTTGAATGATATACAAATCAATGAAGATGAATTGGAAGAAAATCTAAATGAGCTTGGAGATGATTTGGATAAATTAGGGAAAAAGTGGGGAGATAGATTGGAAAAATTTCTAGACAAACATAAAGATAAATAAATAGACAAATTCAACTCCTGTGATACCATAAAAAGTATCACAGGAGTCACATTTTATCGTAGGACGGTAACGCAGGTCTGCCTTTTAATTCTATTTCCTGCAGCATCATAGGTAAAACACCGATT